>NZ_AOHN01000045.1:0-863 GCF_000510915.2 Pseudomonas sp. FH4
ATGTGTACAAAGGCGACCAGACTGTTACTACCGGCATCAAGGAAGTGACTGGCGGCGAGCACTTTGAAAATCTGGTCCCAGGTACCGACACAGTCACCACCATCGTGACCGACACACCGGGCACCGATAACACCACCACCGTCACTCTGACTGCGCCTAGCGCCGTCAACGAAGGTGGAAAAATCATCTACACCGCCACCTTGAGCAACAAGGCTGGCACCGACGTCACTCTGACCCTGGACAACAAACAAACCATCACCATCAAGGCCGGTGAAACGGTCGGTACCGTGACGGTTGATGCTCCAGGCGATGACGTGTTCATCGACAAGAGCACCCAGACGGTCCAGATCACCGGGACCGCTGGTGGCAACTTCGAGAAGCTCGTGGTCGCCGGCGACGGCGCAACGACGCAGATCAACGACACCATCGACAAGGTTGATGTAGTCCTGACCGCGACCAAAACCGTGGGTGAAGGCGGCGAAATCGTCTACACCGCGACTCTGGTCGACAAAGATGGCAAGCAGGTCACCAACACCACTGGCCCACTGACGGTGACTCTGGATAACAACCAGACCATCACCATCGGCGTGAATCAGTCGAGCGGTACTGTTTCGGCTGTGGCACCGGATGATGTGTACAAAGGCGACCAGACTGTTACGACCGGCATCAAGGAAGTAACTGGCGGCGAGCATTTCGAAAATCTGGTCCCAGGTACCGACACAGTCACCACTATCGTGACTGACACACCGGGTACCGATAACACCACCACCGTCACTCTGACTGCGCCTAGCGCCGTCAACGAAGGTGGCAAAATTATCTACACCGCCACCCTGAGCAACAAGGCTGGCACCGACGTCACTCTG
>NZ_AOHN01000046.1:0-577 GCF_000510915.2 Pseudomonas sp. FH4
TGCCAGCATTGTGCACAGCCGCAACGGCTTCAACGGCAGCCGAACCACCAACGGCGGCAACCGGGTCGAAGCCGGTGGCGCGCACGGTGATGACTTTGACGGCAGCTGTCGATTGCACGGTGGCAATGGCGTTACCGGCGTAGATCGGGCGCTTGAAGGTGTCGGCGCTTTCCACCGAAACGATCTCGGAGATCTGGTCAACGTCCAGCTGCGCGGCAACGCGTGGCAGGATGTTTTTGCCGTTGGAGGTAGCGGCAGCCAGGATGTGGCTGTAGGAAGCGCCAAGCTCTGCAACCAGAGGCGCGACGTTTTCCGGCAGTTGGTGCGCGTAGGCAGCATTGTCAGCCAGCAGTACTTTGCTCACGCCAGCTACTTTTGCTGCAGCTTCAGCCACGGCGCCAGCGCCTTGACCGGCGACCAGTACGTGGATGTCGCCACCGATTTTGGCGGCGGCAGCAACGGTGTTCAGGGTGGCCGGGGCCAGCACCTTGTTATCGTGTTCGGCGATTACGAGGATAGTCATGATCAGATCACCTTCGCTTCGTTTTTCAGTTTCTCGACCAGTTCAGCCACCGAC
>NZ_AOHN01000047.1:0-95238 GCF_000510915.2 Pseudomonas sp. FH4
GCGTTGTAGTTGGTGATGGTCAGGGTGTTGCCAAAACCGGTGGGTTCGGATTGCGGGAAAGTCGAAACCGCACCATTCGTGACGATGCTGATACCGCCCACGGTAAGGTTTTTCAAACCATCCAGCGCCGTCACGGTGAAGGTCCCGGATTGGGTCAACGCAGAGCCATCAATGGCGCTGCCCAGCGGCAGGTTTTTCTCATAGACGGTGACTTCGCCGCCATTTACCTCAAGACCGGTCAACACCACCGGATCGTCGTTGTTATGCACCTGCAAGACGAGATTGGCCGGGCTGGTATCACCGTCGGCGTCCGTCAACGTGTAGGTGAAGGTTTCAGTCCCGTTGCCTCCGCCATTCAGGGCAAGGAATTGCGTATCGGTCTTGTCCAGGGTGTAGGTGTAGCTGCCATCGGCCAGCAAGTTCAAGGTGCCGTAGGTGCCGATGATGGTTGCGGGCGTCACCGGACCTGTAGGGATGCGGTCAGCGCCCTGCACATCGTTGCCCAGCACGCTGCCGGTCAGGATCAGTTGGCTCTCAGAGGCCACTTGCGCATTACTGTCATCGGTCGCCGTCGGAACATCGTCGACCACGTTGACATCCAGCGAGCCAGTGGCGCTGCTGTTGTTGCTGTCGGTCGCCACGACCGTAAACGACTCGTTGATGCTGTTGGCATCAGCCCCAGTTGGGTGGCTATCGGTGCCGTTGAGGGTGTAGCTGTAGCTGATCACGCCAGTGATGGCGTCGTAGTTGGTGATGGTCAGCGTATTACCAAAACCGGTGGGTTCGGATTGCGGGAAGGCCGAAACCGCACCATTCGTGACGATGCTGATACCGCCCACGGTAAGGTTTTTCAAACCATCCAACGCCGTCACGGTGAAGGTCCCGGACTGGGTCAATGCAGAGCCATCATTGGCACTGCCCAACGGCAGGTTTTTCTCGTAGACGGTGACTTCGCCGCCATTTACCTCAAGACCGGTCAACACCACCGGATCGTCGTTGTTATGCACCTGCAAGACGAGATTGGCCGGGCTGGTATCACCGTCGGCATCCGTCAACGTATAGGTGAAGGTTTCAGTCCCATTGCCACCACCGTTCAGGGCCAGGAATTGTGTATCGGTCTTGTCCAGGGTGTAGGTGTAGCTGCCATCAGCCAGCAAATTCAGGGTGCCGTAGGTGCCGATGATGGTCGCGGGTGTCACCGGGCCAGTAGGGATGCGGTCAGCACCTTGCACATCATTGCCCAGCACGCTGCCGGTCAGGATCAGTTGGCTCTCAGAGGCCACTTGCGCATTACTGTCATCGGCCGCCGTCGGCACATCGTCCACCACGCTGATATGCAGCGTGCCAGTGGCCGTGCTGTTGTTGGTGTCATTGGCGATCACGCTGAAGCTTTCGCTCAGCTCATTGGCCCCAGCGGCCAGCGGATGCGCCTCAGTGCCCGTCAGGGTGTAGCTGTAGCTGATCACCCCGGTGCCCGCATCAAACCCGGTGATGGTCAGGGTATTGCCCAGTCCGGTGGCGATCGATTGCGGGAAGCCGGCGGTGACACCGCCGGATACCACGCTGATCCCGCCCACTGACAAGTTCTGTAAACCATCCACCGCCGACACCGTCAGGCTGCCGGTACGGGTCAGTGCGCCAGCATCGGGACTGCTGCCGTCCACCAGGTTTTTTTCATAAAGCGTCAGGTCGGCGACATTGACACTGATGCCACCGATCACCACGGGGTCATCGTTGTTATGCACTTGCAGCACCAGGTTGGCGGTGCTGGTGTCGCCGTCGGCGTCGGTCAGGGTGTAGGTGAAGGTTTCGGTGCCATTGCCGCCGCCCAGCAGCGCTACAAAGTCAGGATCGCCGGTGTTCAGTGTGTAGGTGTAACTGCCATCGGCAGCCAGGACCAGAGTCCCGTATTGACCCGTGAAGCTACCGCCGACAATCGGGCCGCTGGCGACGCGGTCGGCGCCCTGGGTATCGTTGTCCAGGACATTGCCGACAAGGGTCAACAGGCTTTCCGATGCGCTGCCTTCATGGCTGTCATCCCGCGCCTTGGGGACATCGTCGATAACCGTGATATCCAGCGAACCCGTGGCGGTGTCGTTGTCGCTATCGATGGCAACCACCGCAAAGTTTTCGCCGAGACTGTTGGTTCCAGCTCCCGACGGATGGGCCTCATTGCCCGTCAATGTGTAGCTGTAGCTGATCACCCCGGTGGCCGCGTTATACCCGGTAATACTCAAGGTATTGCCCAACCCGGTGGTGATGCTTTGCGGGAAACTGCTGGCCACCCCGCCGCTGACCACGCTGATGCCGCCCACCGTCAGGCTCTGCAGGCCATCGGGCGCCGAGACGTTGAAGGTGCCGCTTTGCACCAGCGCTGCCGGATTGCTGGCCGAGCCTTGGGCAAGATTGGCCTCGTTGAGCGTCAACTCGCCGCCCTCGACCGCCAGCCCATCCAGGCTCACCGGGTTATCGGGAGGCACCACTACCGGCGGACTATTGCCGGTATCCGGCTGCCCGGCGACCTGGAACAACGGAAACTCTGGAATCGCGCCAAAGCCTGCAGTCGGGAACCCGATGACCGGCTCCACGCGCCCGGCAACTTCGGTCAACAACACAAAGGAGTGCCCACCGCCCAATTCACCGGCCGCGGTGCTGCCGGTCTGGCCGGCGGCCGTGGCTTCACCGGTCTGGGTCGGGTCGGCACCGGCAGCAATGGCTTTTTGCAGTTGCTGCACATCGGTCAACTGCGCCTGGCTGGGCGCAAGGTCTTCAGACCCATGCACCTGCGGCGCCTGGCCGGCCAGCAATTGCGGGGAAAGGCCCAGGCTGCTGTCGCGCCCCAGGGTCAGCTCATGGCCGTTGGTCAGTTGCACCGCCACCGCACCCGCCGCGCCGGTCTGCAGTTGCTCGCCAGCAAACAGTCGGTCGCCTTCGATCAGGCTACGGCGACTGCCATCTCCCGCCACGGCAAAGACTTCCCCAACCACCTTGCTGACAACACCGATTAACTTGGCCATGTGCTTATCTCCCTGTCCGACCCCAGTAGTCGAAACCTCGGTTACGTGCACAAGCGCAACAGATCCGGTGGTCTGGGCCTCGCCCGAAAGTGGCACAAAACTGATTCAAATCAGCCGCCAACCCGCGCTTCAAGCCGTTTGCAGAGAACCTTCCCAGGGACAAAGTGACAAAAAACCGTCACCAGAAAATTCCCTTTTTTCCTCTACCCCATCATCCGCTTGCACTTGCGATTGAACTTTCCTTAAGCCTGAAAACGCGCCAAAGCGCACATAACTCAAGGCTTGTGCTTTGAACAATGTCTTGCTTCGCGCAGAACGCATAAGTTTTTTTGGACATAAACATTATGAGAAATCCTTCTTAGGTCCTCTCGCAAATGTTCTTAGCTCTGTTGTTACAAGCCTGAGACGGTTTGGCCCTATAAATTCGTCAAATAAATGGCGACAGACCAGCAACATTGATCCACAGGAGATGTACCCATGCGCGTCTTGCCCCCCCTCTGCAGCGCGATTCTGATCGCCATGGCCTGCACCAATGCCCAAGCGATGTCGCTGACCCAAGCCATCCAAAGCACGCTGGACACTCACCCGGAACTGAACGCCAGCCGTAACAGCCGGTTGTCAGCCGACGAAGATGTAAAAGTCGCCAAGGGTGGCTTCTACCCCAGCCTCGACCTCAACGCCGCCTACGGCCGTGGCTACAGCGACAACAGCACCACCCGCGCCCGTGGCGGCAATCACCACACCGAGACCGACAACTACACCCAGTCGGAACTGCGCCTGCGCCAGATGCTGTTCGACGGTTTCAACACATCCAATGAAGTGCAGCGCACGGGGGCCGTGGTCAACTCCCGTGCCTATTACACCCGTGGCACTGCCGAAAGCCTGGCCCTGCGCACCGTCGAGGTGTACCTGGAAGTGCTCAAGCGCCGCGACCTGCTGACCCTGGCCAAGAACAATCTGCAGGCCCACCTGCGGGTCACCGACCAGATCGGCCTGCGTACCGAACGCGGCATCGGCAGCACCGCCGACCGCGACCAGTCCACCGCCCGTCGGGCCCTGGCGGACAACAACTACCAAACGGCCATGGTCGACCTGCAAGACGCCGAATCGAACTTCTATAGCGTGGTCGGGCGCATGCCGGACGAACTGGAAAGCCCGGCCTCGATCAAGGGCGAGTTGCCCGCCGACCAACTCGGCGCCCGGCGCAGCATGCTGGAGAACAACCCCTACCTGAAGTCCGCCCAATCCGATGTGATGGCCGCCGAGAGCCAGTACGAAGTGGCCAAATCACCGTTCTATCCACGTTTCGACGCCGAGGCGGCAGTGGGCGCCAATAACAATGTGCAGGGCGACCTGGGCCACGACAACGAATGGCGGGTGGGCGTGGTGATGAACTACAACCTGTTCCGCGGCGGCAGCGACAAGGCCCGCCTGGCGTCGGACTCGCACAAGATCAACCAGGCCATGGACATCCGCAACAACGCCCTGCGCATGCTCAATGAAAACCTCAACCTGGCCTGGCATGCCATGGACAACGCGCGCATCCAGACCCCCACCGCCCGCGAATACGCCGAAACCACCCAGCGCGTGCGTGCGGCCTATCAGGACCAGTTCGGCCTGGGCCAGCGCACCCTGCTGGACCTGCTGGACAGTGAAAACGAGTTGTACAACGCCAACCGGCGCTACACCGAAGTGCGCTACACCGAAGAGTTCTCCATGTACCGCGTGCTGGCCAACATGGGCGAGTTGCTGAACAAGGAGCGCGTGGTCGTACCGGCCGAAGCCATTGCCCAGTCGGAAGTCAGAAGCGAAGCCCACTTGCCTGACCTGAAGTAGCCAACGACGTGGAGCAGACCGCCGTGAGCCAGATGGAACCGCTGAACCCGGGTGTCGACCCGCGCCAGAGCTTTGATGACCCGTTGCTCGACGGCCTGCTGATCCTGTGCAAGCTGCACGGTTGCACTGTCAGCCGCGCCAGCCTGAGCGCCGGGCTGCCCCTGGCAGAGCAACGCATGAGCCTGGACTTGCTGCCACGTGCAGCGGCCCGGGCCAGCTTGCAGGCGCGGGTTTTGCGTCGGGAACTGGGGGCGATTTCGGCACTGAACCTGCCCGTGCTGCTGCTGCTCAAGGAGGGGCGTTGTGCGGTCCTGCGGCGTTGGAGCGAGGATGGCCAGGCGCTGATCCTGCCCAGCGAAGCCGAGGGCGGCGAGCAATGGGTCAGCCGCGCAGAACTCGACGCGGCCTACAGCGGCCAGGCATTGTTCGCACGGCCTCGGCATGAGATCGAAGACCTGCGCGCGCCGCTGGTGCCGCGGGTCGAGGCGTGGTTTCGCGACACCTTGAAGCTGTCGCGCTGGTTATACAGCGATGCGATTCTCGCCAGCTTATTGATCAACCTGCTGGGCCTGATGGTGCCGCTGTTCGTCATGCAGACCTACGACCGCGTGGTGCCGAACCAGGCCACGTCGACCTTGTGGGTGCTGGTGATCGGCCTGCTGATCGGCACGGGGTTCGAGCTGGTGCTGCGGGTGGTCCGCGCCCACTTGCTGGACACCGCCGGCAAGAAAACCGACGTGATTCTGTCGGCAACCCTGTTCGAACGCATCACCGGCATGTCGATGAAGGCGCGCCCGGCCACCATCGGTGGTTTTGCCCAGAGCATCCATGACTTCCAGGGCCTGCGCGAATTCCTCACCGCCGTGACCCTCACCAGCCTGATCGACCTGCCCTTCGCCGTGCTGATGCTGGTGGTGATCGGCCTGCTCGGTGGTTGGCTGGTGATCATCCCTTTGTGCGCGTTCCCGCTGACCATCGGTTTTGCGATGCTGATCCAGGCCCGCCTGCGCGATACCGTGCAAAAAAGCCTGAGCCTGGGCGCCGAACGCCAGGCACTGTTGATCGAAACCCTCGGCGGCCTGGAAACCCTCAAGGCCTGCAGCGCTGAAAGCGAGCGCCAGCACCAATGGGAAAGTACCCATGGCGCCCTCACCCGCCTCGACAGCCATGCGCGCAACCTCTCGGCGCTGGCCACCAACGGCACCCTGTTCATCCAACAGTTTTCCGGGATGGCGACCATTGTCGCCGGGGTCTACAGCATTATTGCCGGCAGCCTCAGCGTCGGTGCGCTGGTGGCCACCTACATGCTCGGCAGCCGGGTATTGGCGCCGCTGGGGCAGATCGCCGGGTTGATCACACGCTACCAGCAGGCGCAATTGACCATGCGCAGTACCGACGCGCTGATGGCCCTGCCCCAGGAGCGCGACCCGCAACAGCGCCCGCTGGAACGCACGCAACTGACAGGTGCCCTGGAAGTCAGCCAGGTGACCTTCCGCTACGCCGGGCAGAACGCCCCGGCCCTGAGCCAGGTCAGTTTCCAGCTCAAGGCCGGCGAACGCGTGGGGATTATCGGCCGCAGCGGCTCGGGCAAAAGTACCCTGGGCCGGCTGGTGATGGGCTTTTATACGCCGCAAGAAGGCCAACTGCTGCTCGATGGCCTCGACCTGCGGCAACTGGATGTGGCCGACCTGCGCCAGCAAGTGGGCTATGTCGCCCATGATCTGCCGCTGCTGGCCGGTAGCCTGCGCGATAACCTGACCCTCGGCGCCCGCTATGTCAGCGATGCGCGGATGCTGGAAGTGGCGGAGCTGACCGGCGTCAGCGAACTGGCCCGCCAGCACCCCCAAGGCTTCGACCGGCCGGTGGGCGAGCGCGGGCAGTTGTTGTCGGGCGGCCAACGCCAGGCCGTGCTGCTGGCGCGCGCGCTGCTGCTCGATCCGCCGATCCTGCTGCTGGACGAGCCCACCAGCGCCATGGACAACAGCAGCGAAGAAACCCTGCGCCAGCGCCTGGAAGTGTGGGTCAAGGGCAAGACGTTGCTCCTGGTCACGCACCGCACCTCGATGCTCAGCCTGGTCGACCGCTTGATCGTGCTGGACAACGGCCGCATCGTGGCCGACGGCCCCAAGGAAAGTGTGATCGATGCATTGCGCAAGGGCCGTGTCGGCTCGGCCGCGGTCTAGGAGCCCCACCATGTCAGCCACTCCCTCGTCACCGGGCTACTTCAAGAGTTTTGGCAAAACCGCCGACAGCGAATTCATGCCCGAACTGGCGGGCGCTTCGCTGCAGGATTCGCCGCGCCGTTCACGGATTATCGTGTGGCTTACCGCCGGTCTGATCATCTGCGCCCTGCTGTGGGCCAACTTTGCCGTACTCGATGAAGTGACCATGGGCGAAGGCAAGGCCATCCCGTCAAGCAAAGTGCAGGTGATCCAGAACCTGGAGGGCGGCATCGTCACCCAGATCTACGTGCGCGAAGGGCAGATGGTGGACAAGGGCGACAAGCTGCTGCAACTGGACGACACGCGCTTTCGCTCGAACAAGGGCGAAAGCGAAGTCGACCGCTATGCCCTCACCGCCCAGGTTGAACGCCTGTCCGCCGAGGCCGAGGGGCGGCCGTTCAAATTGTCCGATGAAGTGATCGCCAAGGCCCCGCAAGTGGCCGAGGACGAACGCTCGCTGTTTGAACAACGCCAGCGGCGCCTGAGCAGCGAGCAGCGGACCCTGACCGAACAGTTGCGGCAGAAAACCCAGGAACTGGCGGAGTTTCGTTCCAAGCAGGGCCAATTCAGCTCCAGCCTGGCGCTGTTGCAACAAGAGATGAACATGTCGGCGCCGCTGGTGGGCACCGGCGCGGTATCACCGGTGGAAATCCTGCGCCTCAAACGCAGCGCCGTGGAGATCCGTGGCTCGCTGAACGCCACGACCCTGGCGATTCCCCGCGCGGAGTCGGCGATCAATGAGATCAAGAGCAAGATCGACGAGTCGGTGCAGAGCTTTCGCTCTGAAGCGGCCAAGGAACTCAATGAAAAACGCACTGATCTGTCGAAAATCACCGCCACCAGCATCGCCATTGACGACCGCGTGAGCCGCACCACCGTGGTCTCGCCGGTACATGGGGTGATCAAGCAACTGAAGGTCAACACCATCGGCGGCGTGGTCCAGCCGGGCAGCGACATGGTGGAAATCGTGCCACTGGAAGACAACCTGCTGATCGAGGCCAAAGTGCGGCCCCAGGACGTGGCGTTTTTGCATCCGGGGCAGAAGGCGATGGTCAAATTCAGTGCCTATGACTACACCATCTACGGCGGGCTGGCGGCGAAACTGGAACTGATCGGCGCCGATACGATTACCGACGACAAGGGCAACAGCTTCTATCTGATCCAGGTGCGCACCGATAAGAACCATTTGGGCGGGGATAACAAACCGCTGCTGATCATTCCCGGAATGGTGGCGACGGTGGACATTATTACCGGGGAGAAAAGCGTGCTGGATTACTTGCTCAAGCCGGTGTTGAAGGCGCGGACGGAGGCGATGCGTGAGCGTTGAGGTGACTTTTGGGGGGCAGTCCATTGACCGCGTCGTTCAAGACATGCGCGGTCAATGTGGGAGCTGGCTTGCCTGCGATGGCCTCACCTCGGTGAGCCTGCTAATCACCCCCATGATTGCGCTGGAAAACCTCCTCCCCCATCGCCGCAATCTGCCCCTCGATCAACGCCTCGAACGGCCGCAACAACGGCTCGAATGACTGCGGCGCCTCCAGCACTTGCAACGCCTGCACGATCGCCTCCACCGTCGACAACGCTCCCGGCCCCGGCGCCTTGCGCAACCGATAACGGGACACGGCGCCCGCCGCCAGCGTCACCCGGGGCAACGCCGCCAGCAGCGGGTTGAGGTGCAGCAACTTGCGCGCCTTGCGCCAGGTGCCGTCGGGCACCACCAGCAGCAACGGCAGGTCGGATGGGCTATACGCCTGCAACGGTTGCGCATCCTCGGCGGGAAACAGCAGCCGCGCCTGATACCCCGGCGGGTTGAGCAAGGCCGGCAAATCCTCGAACACTTCGCCCACCACCAGTTGCGCATTGAGCAACCCCAACGCGGCAAGGCGCGCAGTGTTGAGCGCGTGGTTGACCTCGCTGGGATGCTGCAGCAGCAACACCCGGGTACGGCTGTCCAGGCTCGGGATCAACGCACAGAGGCAATGGGTGGTCGGCCGCAGGCAGCGGGGGCATTGGGGTCTGGACATGGTCAGGCCTGATTGAGCTGTGCTTTGAGTAAGTCGCGGAAGGTCTGGATCAACGGCTCGCGGCTGCGCCCACGGCGCATGATCATCGAAAACGGCGCCTGGTAGCCAAAAGTCGCCGGCAGCAGCACTCGCAAATCGCCCTTGTCGGCCCAGGCCTGGGCGTAGTGTTCGGGTAAATAGCCGACATAGGCGCCGGACAGCACCAGGATCAACTGCGCCTCCATGCTTTCCACCGTGGCAGCGCTGTGTTTGAAGCCATGGCGCGCCAGTTCCGCCTGGCTCCAGTAACCACGCCCGACCATGCGTTGCTGGGTAATCACCTGCTCCGGGATACGCCGCTCGCTGAACAGCGGATGCCGCGAGCTGCAGTAGAGCCAGTGCTGTTCGCGGTACAGCGGCATGTAGACCAAGCCACTCATACGGTTGGAAAAAGCGCCGATGGCCAGGTCCAGGCGGTTGTCCTGCACTCCCAATTGCAACTCGTAGGGGCTCATCACCGACAAGTGCAAATGCACCGCCGGGTGCTCAAGGCTGTAGGCACCGATGACTTCGGCGAATGGCAGGGCCTTGTCGCTGACGGTGGAGTCGAGCACACCCAGCTTGAGCGTGCCGCGCAACTCGCCCTTGAGCGCCGCCGCATATTGCTCGAAGCCCTCCAGTTCGCCCAGCAGGCGCAGGGTTTCCTGATGAAACAACTCACCCTTGCTGGTCAGGCTGAAACCGCCACGCCCGCGATGGCACAGCACCAGGCCCAACGCGCCTTCCAACTGGCTCATATAGGTGCTGATGGCCGACGTCGACAGGTTGAGTTCGTGCTGGGCAGAGGCAAACCCCTGGTGGCGTACGACGCTGACGAAGATACGCAGCAGTTTCAGGTCGGGTAAAGCGCTGGCCATGGAACCTCCAGGCAAAAAAATCGGCTGACATAGCCCCCCTTGTAGGAGCGAGCTTGCTCGCGAAAAACGTTAACGATGGCGCGTGCATTCAGAATGCATGCGGCGCTCTCTGGTTTTTCGCGAGCAAGCTCGCTCCTACAGGGAACGGGTTCGGCAATCCGGTGGAGTCTACCTCAGGCATTAGTTCATAAAAATCTGAACTAAGTATTTCCCCACAGCGATTCTTCCCTTGCCCGGCATTTCGCAGAATCAGCCTCTGATAAACACAACAACGATGAGGCACTCCCGTGGACAAGATCTTTCACCAACCACTGGGCGGCAACGAAATGCCGCGCTTTGCCGGCATCGCCACCATGATGCGCCTGCCCCACCTGCAAACCGCTGCCGGCCTGGACGCCGCCTTTGTCGGCGTGCCCCTGGACATCGGCACCTCGCTGCGTGCCGGTACCCGTTTCGGGCCCCGCGAGATCCGTGCCGAGTCGGTGATGATCCGCCCCTACAACATGGCCACCGGCGCTGCGCCGTTCGACTCGCTGTCGGTTGCCGACATCGGTGATGTGGCGATCAACACCTTCAACCTGCTGGACGCCGTGCGCATCATCGAAGAATCCTACGATGAGATCCTCAAGCACGACGTGATCCCGCTGACCCTGGGTGGCGACCACACCATCACCCTGCCGATCCTGCGGGCGATCCACAAGAAGCACGGCAAGGTCGGGCTGGTGCATATCGATGCCCACGCCGACGTCAATGACCATATGTTCGGCGAGAAAATCGCCCACGGCACCACCTTCCGCCGGGCCGTCGAAGAGGGCCTGCTCGATTGCGACCGCGTGGTGCAGATCGGCCTGCGCGCCCAGGGCTATACCGCCGAAGACTTCAACTGGAGCCGCAAACAGGGGTTCCGTGTGGTCCAGGCCGAAGAGTGCTGGCACCAGTCCCTTGCGCCCTTGATGGCCGAAGTTCGGGAAAAGGTCGGCGGCGGCCCGGTGTACCTGAGTTTCGACATCGACGGCATCGACCCGGCCTGGGCACCCGGCACCGGCACCCCGGAAATCGGCGGGCTGACCACTATCCAGGCGATCGAGATCATCCGTGGCTGCCAGGGCCTGGACCTGATTGGTTGTGATCTGGTGGAAGTTTCGCCGCCCTACGACACCACCGGCAACACCTCGTTGCTGGGCGCCAACCTGCTGTACGAAATGCTCTGCGTGCTGCCTGGCGTCACGCACCGTTGATGTAAGACCGATAAACCGGCGGCGCTTCCCGCCGCCCGGACACCTATAAAAATAATAATGGGAGACTCGCCACTATGGCTCTGGATCTATTCGTCGTACTCATCTACGCCGCCGGCATGCTCGTGCTCGGCTATTACGGCATGCGCCGGGCCAAGACCCATGAAGACTACCTGGTCGCCGGTCGCAACCTGGGGCCGACGCTGTACATGGGCACCATGGCCGCGACGGTGCTCGGTGGCGCATCCACCGTGGGCAGCGTGCGCCTGGGTTATGTCCACGGTATTTCCGGCTTCTGGCTCTGCGCAGCACTGGGTGCGGGGATCATTGCGCTGAACCTGTTCCTTGCCAAACCCTTGCTCAAGCTGAAGATCTTCACCGTGACCCAAGTCCTGGAGCAGCGCTACAACCCCATGGCCCGCCAGGCCAGCGGACTGATCATGCTGGCCTATGCGCTGATGCTGGCGGTGACCTCGATCCTGGGGATCGGCACCGTGATGCAAGTGATGTTTGACCTGCCATTCTGGGCAGCAATACTGCTGGGCGGTGTGGTGGTGGTGATCTACTCGACCATTGGCGGCATGTGGTCGCTGACCTTGACCGATATCGTGCAATTCGTGATCAAGACCGTCGGCCTGATGTTTATCCTGCTGCCGATCTGCCTGTACCGCGTGGGCGGCTGGGATGAGCTGGTGGCCAAGCTACCGGCGGCCAGCTTCAGCTTCACCAGTATCGGCTGGGACACCATCCTCACCTACTTCATGATCTATTTCTTCGGCATCCTGATCGGCCAGGACATCTGGCAGCGGGTGTTTACCGCCCGTGACGAAAAGGTCGCCAGGTATGCGGGCACTTTCGCCGGTTTCTACTGCATCCTCTACGGCCTGGCCTGCGCATTGATCGGCATGGCGGCCCACGTGCTGATCCCAGACCTGGGCAACGTCAACAACGCCTTCGCCGCCATCGTCAAACTGTCGTTGCCCGATGGCATCCGCGGCCTGGTGATCGCTGCGGCGCTGGCTGCCATGATGTCCACCGCCAGTGCCGGCCTGCTCGCAGCATCCACCGTACTGACCGAAGACCTGCTGCCACGCCTGCGCGGCGGCAAACAGTCGAGCCTGAACATCAACCGCCTGTTCACCCTGCTCACCGGCATCGCCGTGTTGGGTATCGCCCTGGTGGTCACCGATGTGATCAGCGCACTAACCCTGGCCTACAACCTGCTGGTAGGCGGCATGCTGATCCCATTGATCGGGGCAATCTACTGGAAACGTGCCACCACCTCGGGCGCAATCAGCGCCATGGCACTGGGCGTCACCACGGCGCTGGTGTTCATGATCAAGGATGGCTTGGAGGCAAACACACCGATCTACTACAGCCTGGGTGTGAGCGTGGTGAGTTTCGTGCTGGTGAGTGTGCTGTCGCGTCGACCAGAGGCCACGGCGGCCGACGCAGCCTGAGCAAGGCTTTCTTCAGCGGGTGCGACGTCGGTTGTCGCATCCGTTTTTTTGTTTACTGCCCAGTTTTTTCAAAAAGGTCGTCGCACTCGTCACAGGCAAAATACTGCTCTGACGCCGGACATTGGATGAGTCCAGTAGCTCCCGCCCTTACCTGCCATGTACAGATATGCCCGTTGTACTTCAGGTTGCCCTCCAGATAGCAAGGTGCCCACTCGTAACGGTCATGCAGGGTGCGGCTATCAATCTGCGACGCCCGTTGGAAAAACGCCTGCACACGGTTTGGATCGAGGGGCACGTCAGAAGGCCGGCAGCTCTCGGGCTCTTGGGATTGGAAGCTGGAGATAACAATGCTTTCAAGGTCGGGCGTGTGCAGATTCGTACATCCCGTAAGAGCGAGTAATGCGCCTATAGGCCACGCGTTGATCGTCGTCATTCCCACACCGTGCAAATCCCCATGCTCAATCGCGTAAAACCGACGCAGTACCACTTTGTCGGAAACCAGCATCCCACCACTGTTAACAAACGACATAGCCCTGTCCTCCTTCCTTGAAGAGGGCAGGAATATAAAGCGTGCAAATACAGAAAAGGTCGAGGAAACAGACAAAAGGAAACGTCCGACCAGAGTACTTCCAGAGTCAGACAAAACGAACGCAACTTAATTTAGGAACCAGGTCTTCGACCGGTACAGGGCTATCGCATACAAGCACGCACGCCCCAATCTACTGTGATCCAGGGACAGTGTGACGAGTGATCGCGCCCAAACACCAATGTCTGAGCGCTTTTCAGGCCTTACCTGCGACGCGGACGGCGCTGTTCGTCATCGGTGCGGATAGGCACCGGTTGCAGCGGTGGCTCGATCAAGCCAAGTGCGACGCCGAGGTCGTGCAGCCAGTTTTGCAGTTTTTCTTTCATGGTGCCCCCTTTGAGGGTAGTGCTGAGCAGCTGGAATTCTGTGGCTGCTTCCTACAGATAGTAGTACTAAGTCCCACGCAATGCTTGCTTGAAACCGCAACGAACCATTACTGAATTGATACAAATCCTGACGGGCCGGTCAGGCAATCGCGCGGGGCTCTTGTGCCTGCCGCGTCTTGCCCTCTTGCTGCAGGTCAATCCATGCATTGAGATTAGCCCCGAGCATGCCCTTGCGCCACATCAGCGAGGTGGTGGCATGGGCTTGGCATTGGGTGTAGTGCTTTGCCGGCTGCCGCTCCTGGCGTGTGCATGCAGTTGGTGATGCACGCTTGCGGGTAGTCGCGCCTCACGGTGCGCAACCCAACACGGGCCTGCTGACCGCGTGTTTTGCGCTAGGGAAGTGGCTTGATAGTGGCGGGAGCGCTGCTGTTGCCGCCGGTTTGGCGCAATGATCCATTGCGCCAAACCGGCCAGCCACTGATCAGCTCAGTTCAATGCGATCGGCATGAATCACGATCTGGCCCTGCTTATACAACGCACCAATGGCCTTCTTGAAGTTGCCCTTGCTGACGCCAAACAGGTTGCTGATCACGGTCGGGTCGCTCTTGTCGCTGACCGGCAAGCTGCCGTTGTTTTCACGCAACTTGGCGAGGATCTTCGAGTTCAGGCTGGACGCCGCTTGCTCGCCGACCGGTTGCAGGCTCAGGCTGATATTGCCATCGGCGCGGATTTCCTTGATGAAGCCCTTCTCTTCCTTGCCCGGACGCAGGAACTTGAACACTTCGTTCTTGTGGATCAGGCCCCAGTGCTTGTTGTTGATGATTGCCTTGAAGCCCATATCAGTGGCTTCGGCAACCAGCAAGTCGACTTCCTGGCCCACGGTGTAGTTGGCCGGGGTCTTGTCCAGGTAACGGTCAAGGCGCGCAGTGGCGGTGATGCGCTTGGTGTGCTTGTCGAGGTAAACGTGTACCACGCAGTATTCACCGGCGGTCAGTTGGCGCTTTTCCTCGGAGTACGGCAGCAACAGGTCCTTGGGCAGGCCCCAGTCGAGGAACACCCCGATGCTGTTGACTTCTACCACTTTCAGGCTGGCAAACTCGCCCACCTGCACTTTCGGTTTTTCGGTGGTCGCGATAAGTTTGTCATCGCTGTCCAGATAAATAAAAACGTTAAGCCAGTCTTCATCTTCACTGGGAATATCTTTGGGAATATAACGATTAGGCAAGAGGATTTCGCCCTCTTGCTCACCGTCCAGATACAAACCAAAGTTAGTGTGTTTAACCACTTGCAAACTGTTGTAGCGCCCGACTAAAGCCATTTCCAATACCCTCATTGCGTGGGCGGCATTCTACCCGAGTTGAAGGCCGCGGTCCCATGTCCAGGCGCGCGCACCCCTGAAAAATCGCGGGCCTACCAAGAATTTTGGCCAATCGCTCCGCTCGTCAGGTCAACCCACAGGTCGGCACCGCTGGCCAGGTGCTATTTTTCACCCGGGGTTTCTATTTAAAACAGCGAGTTAGGGCCCTCAGCCAAACACCAACTTAGGGTATTTATAATAACGCAGCTTATTCCTGGGAGATATTTACCAAGCAATTGTCAAGCATTTCATGTACGATAGCTGGCCAAGTTAATTTTCTACAGGTTAGTGGCCGCCATGCGCGTAAAAGCATCCAACAGCAAAGCAAAGCCAGCTCCCGCCGTTGAAACCAGCGAATCGATCAACAACCAAATCGCCGCGTTCCTCAAGTCTGGCGGCGAAATCCAGCAGATCGCCAAGGGCGTGAGCGGCCAGACCTTCGGCCCGTCCAAGCAGATCACCCTGGGTAAAAAGTAAGCGCGCCAAGCCGCCTACCTGGTCCCTAAGCGCCTTGCCTATCAAGGCGCTAGGACTAGAGCAAGCAACATCCCCCCGACACACACTCAAATCATGCCAATCGACGAACGGGCCTCAACCCCTGACTTTCGCCGGTATGCTTGCACACGTCTAGCACGGGCGTTTGCCCGATTCCTTCTGTTACTGCTCCTCGCTTTTCATGGAGTGACGCATGCTCAAACCCTGCATTTTCCTGGTCAGCGCCCTGCTCGCCAGCCCCCTTGCCGAAGCGCAGGTGTTCCAGCGTGAGTTGGGTGACTTCGACCTGAAACTGGGTACCACGCCCAGCCGCAGCATGGCCCAGGGCCTAGTCAAACCCACGTCACCGGGCAGCAACTCGTTCCACGGCGGCCTCGACCTGAGCCACGCCAGCGGCCTGTATTTCGGCCAGTTCTCGCCGAGCATGGGCCTGTCGCCTGCAAACAACCTCGAAGTCGACTCCTATATGGGCTTCAAGCGCCCGTTCGACCAGACCCTGGGCTATGAACTGGGGATGATTCACTACAGCTACCCCAAGCTGAGCCCCCTCGACAGCCAGGAGTTCTACGGCGGCCTGAATGTGCTGGGCAATCGGTTTGGCGTTTCACTGGGCAACGACCCCGACCGCCGCGACAGCACCCTGTTTGCCGACCTCGGCGGCACCCAGCCGTTTGGTATTGGCGTTAGCATGAAGTACACCACCCATCAATTGGGCACCCCAGCGGCAGTGGATGGTGGCTCGATTCGCAGTTTCAGCGACTGGTCGGTGAAATTCTCCCGGCCGTGGATGGGCATCGACCTGGACCTGATCTACAGCGACTCCAACCTCAGCGGCAGCGACTGCTCGGCCTACTCCGGACACAATTCGCAATGTGATGGCCTGTTGACCTTGAAGGCCGAGCGGTCGTTTTATTGATGGGCTGAACTGTCGCGCCACTGGCGGGTTCAGATGAACACCCCTGGCCCGCACAAGGACACGCCCATGCTGCGTCGGTTAAAACTGCTGGTAGTCTTGCTGACCTTGAGCGCCGCTCTGGCTGGCTGTAGCCGTGTCGACCTGGCCTATCGCAACCTCGACGTGATCATCCCCTGGACCCTCAACGACTACCTGGACATGAACCCAGGGCAGAAGAGCTGGTTCAACGATACCCTCAAGGAACACCTGGCCTGGCATTGCACCACTCAATTGCCGGGTTACCTGGGCTGGCTCGACCGCCTGCAACAGATGGTCGCCAACCATCAAGTGACAGACGCCACACTGCAAGCCCGCACCCTTGAAGCCAAACAAGCGATTGCCGACGTTGCCCGGCAAATCACGCCATCAGCCATCGAGTTGCTGCGCGGGCTGGATGAACAACAGGTGCACGAGATGGACCTGGCACTGGCCAAGGATCTGCGTAAACGCCAGGACGAATACCTCAAGCCGCCCCTGGCGCAACAGATCAAGGACCGCAGCGAGCGCATGAGCAAACGCCTGGATGGCTGGTTGGGCCCGTTGAGCGCCAGTCAGCAAGAACGTGTGCGCAACTGGTCCACCGCCCTGGGTGCACAGAACCAACAATGGATCGGCAACCGCGCCCAGTGGCAGGCGCAGTTCATCGCGGCGCTCGATCAACGGGCAAACAGCGACTTCCCGCAGAGGATGGAGCAACTGCTGGTGGACCGTGAAAGCCTGTGGACCGCCGACTATCGCCAGGCCTATGCCCAGACCGAAGCCGCGGCCCGCAGCCTGCTGGTGGACTTGATGGCCGAAAGCACAGTGCAGCAGCGCCAGAAACTGGTGCAGAAAATCGACAAGGTGCGCAGCGACTTCCAGTCACTCAAGTGTCTCAAGGGCAGCCAAGCCTAGTCCGGCGACATCGGGCCCAATGTCCCCAGCCACGCGACCAGTCCGAGGATCAGCAACACCGCGCCAAACTCCAGGCTCAAGCTGCGCCGCAGGGCACGACAGGCCACCGTGTACTCGCCAGCATCCACCGCCCGTTGCATGAACGGGCTCAGATGGAAGCGGTTGAGTGCCGCCATCCCCAGCATCACGCCAAACAGCGCCAGTTTCAGGCTGAGTAAAATGCCGTAGGTGCCACTCGTGATGCCATCCAGGTTCGGCCCGACAATAAACAGGTAATTCACCACGCCGGTCAGTATCAACACCGTCACCAGCGCCGCGCCGATCACCTCAAAGCCGGTCAGTGCCCTGGCCAGGATCCTTGCACGCTGAATGTCCTGCACACTGCCTGGCATCAACAACAACCCAAACGCCGCCAATGCCCCGACCCACGCGCCGGCCGCCAACAGATGTGCACTGTCCGCGATCAGGTGCCAGGCCCGCAGCGCTCCGTCATCCATCGCACCATGACCGGCCCAGGCCAGTGTCGCCAGGGCGACACCCGCGGCCCAGGTCGCCAGCCACAGACCGGCACTGGGCCATCTTGCACTGGTCAAGACAGCCAGAACGGCCACCAACATCGCGCCGATACGCAGCATCCAGGTCAAGCCCAACTCGGTCTGCCACAGCATCATCTGCAGATGCGGCCCAAGCGCCTGCCACTCTTGCTCGCCACTCATGGCCTGAGTCATAACCAGCAACGAAGCCATCGAAAGCAACACGCCAAGAAGCGCGGCACCGACCAGCCAGCCCTTGAAATTCAACACAGCACCGGATATCCGCTCCGATGCCTTCAGACCATACAGACCAAACAAGCCCAAGCCGAACAGCAGCATCAAGTCCAGATACAGCGCAAACCGCAAGGCGACGCCCACTGAATCACTCATGGCTGGACGCTGAACACCACATCGCCGGTAATGGGGTGGGTGTCAGACGACACCGCGCGCCAGTCCACCCGGTAAGTCCCGGCCGGCAACGGCGCCGCAGGCTTGATCAGCATCACCTTGGGGTCGCTGCTGCCCGACACACTGGCTTTGATTGGCATGGGCGAATGGGCCATACCGGGCATCGCGGTCATGATCAGCTTGGCCCCGGAAAACTGGGTCATCAGGTTTTCCGAAAAGTGCAACTCGATGGTCTCGGGCGCCGGCCCGCTTGCCCCGGCCGCTGGCAGTGAAGACAGCAACTTCGGATGGGCCCAAGAAGGTCCACTGAGCAATAATCCAGAACACAGCGCAACCGCCACCAACGTAGTTTTAAACACAGACATGCAAGGCTCCTGGCCGCTCATGGCGGCAGGTTATAGGTAGAGTTGTTTAATCAGCATCCATCAAAACCACAGGCGTACACCCAGTACCCAGCGCACCTCGCTGCGGTCCTCGCCCTCGTCCCTGGCGTACTCGGCCGTCTGGCCGTAGGCACGATTCCAGGTCACACCGACATAAGGCGCAAACTCGCGACGAATTTCGTAGCGCAACCGGACCCCGACCTCGGTTTCCGAAAGGCCTGAACCAATCCCGCGTCCGGGATCGTTTTTCCCGTAGAAATTAACTTCGGCGGTAGGCTGCAGCACCAGCCGATTGGTCAGCAAAATATCGTAGTCCCCTTCAAGGCGCGCAGCGGTCTGCCCACCTTCACCGACAAACAGCGTGGCCTCGGCATCAAAGTTGTACAGGGCCATGCCTTGCAAGCCGAACGCCGCCCAACTCTCGCTGTCACCGGGCTTGAAGTCCTGGCGCAGACCGGCCACTACGTCCCACCAGGGGCTGATGGCATGCCCCCATAGGGCCTGGATCTCGGCTTTTTCAGTCTTGCCCTTGGCGCGCTCACCTTCGGTGCGCAGCCACAAGCGGTCGATATCACCGCCAATCCAGCCCTTGGCATCCCAACCCACGGCGCGGCCATCGTCAGAGCCTTGCCATTCCAGTTGATTGATCACAAACAATGAGTTGATGCCACTGTCATGCACCATATGCCCGCCCGGGGCGTTGTAGACCGCGGCGCGATCAGCGTCGGTCAACGGTGGAATCGGCGTACGACTCTGGCTGGTCGCCACCGGTTTGGCTGGCGTCATGCCCTGCATCTGGCTGTGGTCCATGGTTTCGGCGCTGACCAGCGCTACGGGGGCAAATGTTGCGATCAGCAGCGCTACGGGACGAAATAGATGGCTCATGCTCGGTTCCTCATTCTTGCACCCGGACTTCACGGAACATGCCCATTTCCATGTGGTACAGCAGATGGCAGTGATAGGCCCAACGCCCTAGGGCATCGGCCGTTACCCGGTAGCTGCGGCGCGATCCCGGCGGCATGTCGATGGTGTGTTTGCGCACCATGAACTGGCCGTTTTCGTCTTCCAGGTCACTCCACATGCCATGCAGGTGAATCGGGTGGGTCATCATGGTGTCGTTGACCAGCACCACCCGCACCCGCTCGCCATAAGTCAGCCTCAGCGGCTCGGCATCGGAGAACTTCACCCCGTCAAAGGACCAGGCAAACTTCTCCATATGCCCCGTGAGGTGCAACTCGATGGTGCGACTGGGCTCGCGGCCGTCGGGGTCTTCAAAGGTGCTGCGCAAATCGGCATAGGCCAGGACCTTGCGCCCGTTGTTGCGCAAGCCGATGCCCGGGTCGTCGAGCTTGGGTGAGGTGCTCATCGCCTGCATGTCTACCAGCGGGTTGTTGTTTTCGCTGGCCGGATGGCTTTGCATTGGCATCGCCATCGACATCCCCGCCATGGCGCCGTGGTCCATGCCCTCCATCGCCCCGCCGGACATACCTTGCATAGCCCCACCGTCCATACCGGTCATCTGACTGTGATCCATGGCCGGCATATCAGCCATGGTCCCATGATCCATGGCACCGTGGTCCATCCCGCCCATCCCCATGTCGTCCATGGTCAGCCAGAGGCGAGGGTCCAGCGCAGGGACCGGCGCCAGCAAGCCCGGCTCACGGCTGAGGGTGCCGCGTGCGTAGCCGGTGCGGTCCATGGATTGGGCGAACAGGGTGTAGGCGGCTTCGCTCGGCTCGACGATCACGTCGTAGGTCTCAGCCACGGCGATGCGGAACTCGTCCACGCTGACCGGTTTCACCGGCTGGCCGTCGGCCGCCACCACCGTCATCTTCAGGCCCGGAATACGCACATCGAAGTAGGTCATGGCCGAGCCGTTGATAAAGCGCAGGCGGATCTTCTCGCCGGTGCGGAACAGCCCGGTCCAGTTTTGCGCAGGTGGCTGGCCGTTCATCAAGAAGGTGTAGGTCGCGCCGCTGACATCCGCCAAGTCCGTGGGATTCATCTTCATTTGCGCCCACATCAGACGGTCGGCGGCGGTGGCCGACCAGCCCTTCTCGGCCACATCCTTGATGAAGTCGCCCACGGTGGGCTTATGGAAGTTGTAGTAATCGGATTGTTTCTTCAGGGTTTTCATCAGGCTGGCGGGGTCTTCATCGGTCCAGTCCGTCAGCATCACCACGTAGTCACGCTGGTACGTGAAGGGTTCGGGCTCCCTGGGATCGATCACCAACGGGCCGTAGACCCCTTGCTGCTCCTGGAACCCCGAGTGGCTGTGATACCAGTAGGTCCCATGCTGGTTGAGCTTGAATTGATAGACATACACCCCGCCCGGCTCGATCCCCTTGAAACTGAGGCCCGGCACACCATCCATGTTGGCCGGCAGGATAATCCCATGCCAGTGGATCGACGTCGGCTCTGCCAGGCGATTACGCACGCGCAGGGTCACGGTATCGCCTTCACGCCAGCGCAGCAGCGGGCCCGGCAAACTGCCATTGATGGTCAGCGCGGTGCGCACGTTGCCGGTGATATTGACCGGGGTCTGGCCGATAAACAGCTCAAACTCGCTGCCTGCCAATACGCCCGGCTGGCCTGGGCTGGCCAGGGCCCACACGGGCGGGCGCCACAGCCCTGCCCCACCCAGCAAGCCGACCGCTGCCAAGCCTTTGACGAAGGTTCGTCGAGAAGTGTTGGAGTGCATGCCGATTCCATTCCCGTCAATTGAATCACCGCAGAGTAGGGATCGGCGCCTGTCAGTTGGCTTAGCGATAGATTACAGATTTGACAGCTTCAGCCTGCTCGGGGCGCGATTGGACTGAACTTTCTGCTGGCCCGCAGCCTCAACCGGGTATCACCGCCATGGAGGTCCAAACCATGAAAACCCTGATGCAACTGACTGTTGCCGCTGCCCTGTGCAGCGCCCTGCCCGCCTGGGCCTGCACCCTGGAAGAGGCCACGGCCAAACGCGAACAACTGGCCCAGGAGGTCGCGACGCTCACCCAGCAAAACCCGACCAAGGCCAAGGAGATCAATGACGAGCTGCAAAAAATGGACCTGGACACCGAAAGTGCCAAGGTCCCCGACAAGTGCCAATTGATCAACGCCCGGCTCAAGGAACTCAAGGAAGCCGCCGCCAAGGCAAAAAACTGAAGGCATAAAAAAACCGGACAATGTCCGGTTTTTCAGTGCGCCAAGGATTACTCGGCAGCGGGGGCTTCTGGCTTGCGGCGCTTGAGCGGAGCCATGCCGTCCTTGCTGACCAACGACAGGTTGTCGGTCTTCGGCCGGTTGGCGATCTTGCGCTTGGTCGGCGACTTGGCGCCGGTTTTTTTCTTGTCGCCCTTGGCGTCGACCTTTTTCTTCTTAACGCCGACAGCCTTGCCCGACGCCTTGACCTTCTTCGGCCCGGTGTAGGTGCCTTTGACTTCCTTGATGGTGCGGCGCTCGAACGACTGCTTGAGGTAGCGCTCGATGCTCGACATCAGGTTCCAGTCGCCATGGCAGATCAGCGAGATGGCCAGGCCATCGTTGCCGGCACGCCCGGTACGGCCGATACGGTGCACGTATTCGTCGCCGCTGCGCGGCATGTCGAAGTTGATCACCAGGTCCAGGCCATCAACGTCCAGGCCGCGTGCGGCAACATCGGTAGCGACCAGGATCTTCACGCCACCGGCCTTGAGGCGGTCGATGGCCAGTTTGCGGTCTTTCTGGTCTTTTTCGCCGTGCAGCACGAACGCCTTGTATTCCTGGGCCACCAGACGCCCGTAGATACGGTCGGCCGCAGCGCGGGTGTTGGTGAACACGATAGCCTTCTGATAGGTCTCGTTGGCCAACAGCCAGTTGAGGATCTGCTCTTTGTGCACGTTGTGGTCGGCGGTGACGATCTGCTGGCGCGTGGTCGCGTTCAGGTCGCTGACGTTGTTGACCTGCAAGTGCTCAGGGTTGTTCAGGACCTTGGCGACCATGTCGCGCAGGGTCGAACCACCAGTGGTGGCGGAGAACAGCATGGTCTGCTGGCGATTGACGCATTCGGCGACCAGGCGCTGCACGTCGTCGGCAAAGCCCATGTCGAGCATGCGGTCGGCTTCGTCCAGCACCAGCACTTCGACTTCCTTGAGGTCCAGGTTGCCGGCGTTCAGTTGCTCGATCATCCGCCCAGGAGTGCCGATCAGGATATCCGGTACCTTGCGCAGCATCGCGGCCTGGACCTTGAAGTCTTCGCCGCCGGTAATGATGCCGGACTTGATGAAGGTGAACTGCGAGAAGCGCTCCACTTCCTTCAAGGTCTGCTGGGCCAGTTCGCGGGTCGGCAGCAGGATCAGGGTCTTGATGCTGACGCGTACCTTGGCCGGGCCGATCAAGCGGTTCAAGACCGGCAGGACGAAAGCGGCGGTCTTGCCACTCCCGGTTTGAGCCGTCACCCGCAGGTCACGCCCTTGGAGCGCGAGCGGGATGGCCGCTGCTTGCACAGGCGTAGGCTCGACAAATTTAAGCTCGGCCACGGCTTTGAGCAGGCGTTCGTGCAGGGCGAATTGGGAAAACACGGGTGCTACCTCGAAGAAATACAAAAAATCAGCTGCATAGGGTAACGGTTTCGGGCGCCCAGGCCGAGTTTCTTTACGCGAAGTGGGCCAATCAGATGGTTTTTTGTCAGGTGATTTGTCTGCCTGCACAACTTTGCAGCACTTAAATGCTCTAATCGACCCGTCATGTCTTACAGAAGAATCGCGTTAAACCATGGATATCAAACAGCTCTGGCTCAACGTCCAAGACCTCTGGGGTGCCCTGGACCAACATCCGCTGCTGCATTCAAGCATCGCCCTGCTGGTGCTGCTGGTCGTGGCCCTGATCGTCGGACGGGTGGCACGCTACCTCATCCTGCACACCGTCAAACTGCTCGGGCGCCAGCCGGCGCTGCACTGGCTCAATGACCTGCGGCACAACAAAGTCTTCCATCGCCTGGCACAGATGACGCCGTCCCTGGTGATCCAGTTCGGCCTGCACCTGGTGCCGGAACTGAGCAAAAACGCCGCGCTGTTCATCGGCAATGTGGCGCTGGCGTTCACCATCCTGTTCCAGGTCCTGGCCATGAGCGCCCTGCTCAACGCCCTGCTGGATATCTACGCCCGCACCGAGCATGCCCGCACGCGCTCGATCAAGGGTTATGTGCAGTTGGCAAAGATGGTGCTGTTCGTGTTTGGCGCGATCATCATCGTCGCCACCCTGATCGACCGCTCGCCGTTGTTGCTGCTGTCAGGCCTGGGTGCGATGTCGGCGGTGATCCTGTTGGTCTACAAGGACACGCTGTTGTCGTTTGTCGCCAGCGTGCAGTTGACCAGCAACGACATGCTGCGGGTCGGCGACTGGATCGAAATGCCCCAGGTCGGCGCCGATGGCGATGTGGTGGACATCACCCTGCACACGGTCAAGGTGCAGAATTTCGACAAGACCATCGTCTCGATCCCCACCTGGCGCCTGATGTCCGAATCGTTCAAGAACTGGCGCGGCATGCAGGCCTCGGGTGGGCGGCGGATCAAGCGCAGCCTGTTTATCGACGCCGCGGGCGTGCGCTTCCTGAACGACGCTGAAGAAGTGCGGATGACCCAGGTCCACCTGCTGACCGACTACATCAGCCGCAAACAGGCGGAATTGAAAGCCTGGAACGAAGCCCAGGGCCACAGCGCACAACTGTCGGCCAACCGCCGGCGGATGACCAACCTGGGGACTTTCCGCGCCTATGCCCTGGCGTACCTCAAGAGCCATCCGGATATCCAGCCGAACATGACGTGCATGGTGCGCCAGATGCAGACCACCTCCCAGGGTGTGCCGCTGGAAATCTACTGCTTTACCCGCACCACGGCGTGGGGCGATTACGAGCGGATCCAGGGGGACATTTTTGACTACCTGCTGGCGGTATTGCCGGAGTTTGGCTTGAGCCTGTACCAGCAACCGAGTGGCAATGACCTGCGGGCCGGGGTGTTGCCGGCGGTGCTGGGCGCCAGTCATTTGCCGGTACCGGAGAAAGCCGCGCTCTAAGCTGCACCCTTGTGGGAGCGGGCTTGCTCGCTCCCACAACGTTCATCACCGGTTTGCAAGCCCCACAGCCGGGCGAGCACCCAACCGGCTGATCCACACCGCCGCCACAATCACCGCCCCGCCCAGGAACAACCGCCCCAACGGCTCATGCTGGTTCCAGATCAGCAGGTTCAGCAGCAACCCCACCGGCACATGCAGGTTGTTCATTACCGCCAGGGTGCCGCCATTGACCATGCACGCCCCCTTGTTCCACCAGTACAGGCCCAACGCCGTACTGACCAGGCCAAGAAACAGCAATACGCCCCACTGCAACGGTGCCTCAGGCAAGAAGTTGGCCTTGCCGAACAACAGGAACGCCGGCAACACCACCGCCAATGCCCCCAGGTAGAAGTAACCAAACCGCCGATAGTGCGGCAGGTCGCTTGGATGGCGTGCCACCAGGCGCCGGTACAACACTTGCCCTGCGGCGTAGGTGAAGTTGGCCAGTTGCAGCAGCAAGAAACCCATGAAGAAGTCCGGATTGATCTGGTCAAACCGGATCACCGCCGCCCCCGCTACCGCCACCAGGGCAGCCACCAATGCCCATGGATTGAAACGTCGGTTCAGTGCGTCTTCGATCAACGTCACATGCAGCGGCGTGAGAATGGTGAACAGCAACACCTCCGGCACCGTCAACACACGGAAGCTCAAATACAGGCACACATACGTCACACCGAACTGCAACGCGCCGATCAGCAGCATGCCGCGCATGAACGCAGGCTCCACCGAGCGCCAACGGGTCAGCGGGATAAACACCAGCCCGGCCAGCAGCACGCGTACCAGCACGGCGAAGTAGCTGTCGACATGACCGGCCAGGTATTCGCCGATCAAGCTGAAGGAAAACGCCTGGATCAGCGTGACAATCAGTAAATAGCCCATGTTCGCCTCATCTTTGAATGGGCGCGACATTAGCGTTTTTCACGGCCAGGCGAAACTCAGGGCAAAAAAAACCCGACCTCGCTAAAGCGGCAGTCGGGCAGGAGCACTCAGGAGCAACAAGTGCAAAGGGAGGTTCGATACGCGTACTTGAAGGGTTGCGTGGGGTTATAAAAACACCCCGCGATTATCTGGCGATTAACGCCTCAGGCGACCTGGGCCAACAGCGCCTTGGCATGGTTCAAGCCTTTTTCCTGGAAGTCGCCCCCCAGGTTCACCCCTTCGGCATGAATGAAGGTGACGTCATGGATGCCGACAAAACCCATGACCTGACGCAGGTAAGGTTCCTGATGGTCACTGCTCGCGCCGGTATGAATGCCACCGCGGGCGGTCAGTACAAAGGCGCGCTTGCCGGTCAGCAAGCCCTGGGGGCCGGTGGCGGTGTATTTGAAGGTCACACCGGCACGCAGGACATGGTCGAGCCAGGCCTTGAGGGTGCTGGGAATGGCAAAGTTGTACATCGGCGCGGCCATGACCAGCACGTCGGCGGCCAGCAGCTCATCAGTCAGCTCGTTGGAGCGCGCCAATGAAGCCTGCTCATCCGAGCTGCGCTGTTCGGCCGGTTTCATCCAGCCGCCCAACAGGTTGGCGTCCAGGTGCGGTACCGGGTTGACGGCCAGGTCGCGCACAGTGATCTGATCGGCCGGGTGGGCAGCCTGCCATTGGCTGATGAACTGTTGGGTCAGTTGGCGGGAAATAGAATCCTGCTGGCGGGCGCTGCTTTCGATGATCAGAACGTTGGACATGACTATGTAGGCTCCATCGGTAATTGCTGTAAGTCGATGAAGTGGAGGTTAAACAGAGCCAGTTCGATAAAAAAGCGTAAAAAACTGCTATAACCCATCTATAAAGTTGTTTATAAGCGGAGCTATCACGATAGCCGTGCCCCCGCGCCTGGTTTATTTGGGTTCGCAGGTCAGCTTGATGCGCATCTTGATAATCGCGCGGCTGAACTTGACCGTGGTGTTGGTGCTTTTGCCAGCAGGGACCGTCACCTTGCGCACACGCGCCGGCTCCGGGCCGTTGGTAAACGCTACCGTACACGCGGCGTCGTTGGTGCCGTAGTTACTTAATTCGATGGAGCTGATCTCGCTATCAACGTCGGACGCGTTGTAATCGACGCTGACCCCCTTGATCGATTTCGAGACATCGATCGGGTAGGCAAACGCGCTCAACGGCAACAGTGCCAGCACCACACAACAGAATTTTCTCATTCGGCAGTCTCCAATAAGGACCGCCAGCTTAGGACAAGAGGAGCCCATCTTGAAAGCGCCCCGCGTGACCCTTGATCAATGGCGTACGTTGCAAGCCGTGGTCGACCATGGCGGCTTCGCCCAGGCGGCCGAAGTACTGCACCGCTCGCAATCCTCGGTGAGCTACACCGTGGCCCGCATGCAAGACCAACTGGGCGTGCCCCTGCTGCGTATCGACGGACGCAAGGCGGTCCTCACCGAAGCCGGCGAAGTGCTGCTGCGCCGCTCCCGGCAACTGGTGAAGAACGCCAGCCAACTGGAAGACCTGGCCCATCATATGGAACAAGGTTGGGAAGCCGAGGTGCGTCTGGTGGTCGATGCCGCCTACCCCAACGCCCGCCTGGTGCGCGCCCTCACCGCCTTTATGCCGCAAAGCCGTGGCTGCCGCGTGCGCCTGCGCGAAGAAGTGTTGTCCGGGGTCGAGGAACTGCTGATTGAAGGTGTGGCGGACCTGGCAATCAGCGGCTTCAGCATTCCCGGTTACCTGGGTACGGAAATGAGCGATGTCGAATTTGTCGCCGTGGCCCACCCCGAGCACCCGCTGCACCGGCTTAATCGCGAGTTGAGCTTCCAGGACCTGGAAAGCCAGATGCAAGTGGTGATCCGCGACTCCGGCCGCCAGCAACCGCGCGACGTTGGCTGGCTCGGTGCCGAACAGCGCTGGACCGTGGGCAGCCTGGCCACCGCCGCCACCTTTGTCGGCAGCGGCCTGGGGTTTGCCTGGCTGCCCCGCCACCTGATCGAGCGCGAGCTCAAGGAAGGCGTGCTCAAGCAACTGCCCCTGGAGCAAGGTGGCAGCCGGCACCCGACGTTCTATCTGTATTCGAACAAGGACAAGCCCCTGGGCCCGGCGACGCAGATTCTCGTCGAACTGCTGCGCACCTTTGATACCGCACCGCTGGACGCACCCTTTGCCGCCCCTCGGCAAGCCTGACACAGAGTTCACCCATGGCCTATTTCGAACATGAAGGTTGCACCCTGCATTACGAGGAATATGGCCACGGCGAGCCGCTGATCCTGATCCACGGCCTGGGCTCCAGTTGCCAGGATTGGGAACTGCAAATACCGGTATTGTCCCGGTATTACCGCCTGGTTGTGATGGATGTGCGCGGTCACGGCCGCTCCGACAAGCCCCGCGAGCGCTACAGCATCGCCGGCTTTACCGCCGACCTGGTGGCGCTGATCGAACACCTGCAACTGCCCGCCGCCCATGTGGTCGGCCTGTCGATGGGCGGGATGATTGCCTTTCAACTGGCGGTCGACCAACCGCAGATGCTCAAGAGCCTGTGCATCGTCAACAGCGCGCCCGAGGTCAAGGTGCGCAGTGCCGACGACTATTGGCAATGGGCCAAGCGTTGGAGCCTGGCACGCCTGCTCAGTTTGAACACCATCGGCAAGGCGCTCGGCGACCGGCTGTTTCCCAAACCCGGCCAGGCCGACCTGCGGCGCAAGATGGCTGAACGCTGGGCAAAAAACGACAAACGTGCTTACCTCGAAAGCTTCGATGCGATTGTGGGCTGGGGCGTGCAGGAACGACTTTCGCGAATCACCTGTCCAACCCTGGTCATCAGCGCCGACCACGACTACACCCCAGTGGCGCAGAAAGAAATCTATGTAAGACTGCTGCCTGATGCGCGGTTGGTGGTGATCGAGGATTCGCGCCACGCCACACCGCTGGACCAGCCCGAAACGTTCAATACAACCCTGCTCGACTTTCTCAAGACCGTTCCAACCACTACTCAGGATCACTGACCCATGCTGAAAAAAATCGCCCTCTTTGCCGGTTCTGTGCTGTTTGCTGCCAACCTGATGGCGGCTGACGCCAAGGCTCCGCATGTCGTGCTGGACACCAGCTTTGGCAAAATCGAAATCGAGCTGGACCCGGTCAAGGCGCCAATCTCCAGCAAGAACTTCCTGGAGTACGTGAAGAGTGGTTTCTACACCAACACCATCTTCCACCGTGTGATTCCAGGCTTCATGGTCCAGGGCGGTGGTTTTACCCCGCAGATGGTCCAGAAAGACACCAAGGACCCGATCCGCAACGAAGCCAGCAACGGCCTGCATAACGTACGCGGCAGCCTGTCGATGGCCCGTACCTCCAACCCCAACTCGGCGACCAGCCAGTTCTTCATCAACGTGGCCGACAATGCCTTCCTTGATCCGGGCCGCGATGCTGGCTATGCAGTCTTCGCCAAGGTCGTCAGCGGCATGGACGTGGTAGACCAGATCGTCAACTCGCAGACCACCACCAAGCAAGGCATGCAAAACGTGCCCATCGACCCTGTGCTTATCAAGTCGGCCAAAATCATCGACTGATCGACAGGGAGTCTCGCGCGCTGCCCACAAGGCCGCGCGCGTATTTAACAAGGAGAGCCCGCCCGGCGGGCGTCAGACCCAATGCTCTATCGTCGCTTTGAACAACTGATCGATATTTTCCGCGACGCTCCCAGCGCGGCCCCTCCCGATAAAGTCCTGCCCTTCTACCTCTATTACCTGCGCCAGGTGTGGCCGTGCTTCGCCGCACTGCTGGTGGTGGGCCTGATCGGCGCGCTGATCGAAGTGGCGCTGTTCAGCTACCTGAGCCGCATCATCGACCTGGCCCAGGGCACGCCGCCGGCCAATTTCTTCCAGATCCACGCCACCGAACTGATCTGGATGGCCGTGGTGGCCCTGCTGCTGCGCCCGATCTTCGGTGCCTTGCACGACCTGCTCGTCCACCAGACCATCAGCCCTGGCATGACCAGCCTGATCCGCTGGCAGAACCATAGCTATGTGCTCAAGCAGAGCCTGAACTTCTTCCAGAACGATTTTGCCGGGCGCATTGCCCAGCGCATCATGCAGACCGGCAACTCATTGCGCGACTCGGCAGTGGCCGCCGTGGATGCCATCTGGCACGTGGCAATCTACGCCATCAGCTCACTGGTGCTGTTTGCCGAGGCCGACTGGCGCCTGATGATCCCGCTGGTCACCTGGATCGTCGCCTACAGCCTGGCGTTGCGCTACTTCGTGCCACGGGTCAAGGAGCGCTCGGTGATTTCCTCCGAAGCGCGCTCCAAGCTGATGGGCCGCATCGTCGATGGCTACACCAACATCACCACCTTGAAGCTGTTCGCCCACACCCAGTCCGAGCAGGAGTACGCCAAGGAAGCGATCATCGAACAAACCGAAAAAACCCAGTTGGCCAGCCGTGTGGTCACCAGCATGGACGTGGTCATCACCAGCATGAACGGCCTGTTGATCGTCACCACCACCGGCCTGGCCCTGTGGCTGTGGACCCAGTCGCTGATCTCGGTGGGCGCCATTGCCCTGGCCACTGGCCTGGTGATCCGCATCGTCAACATGTCCGGCTGGATCATGTGGGTGGTCAACGGTATTTTCGAGAATATCGGCATGGTCCAGGACGGCCTGAAAACCATCGCCCAGCCGCTGGCAGTGACCGACCGCGAAAACGCCCCGCGCCTGAGCGTGCCCCACGGCGAAGTGCGCTTTGAACAGGTGGATTTCCACTATGGCAAAAGCAGCGGCATCATCGGCGGCCTGAACCTGGTGATCAAACCGGGGGAAAAAATCGGCCTGATCGGCCCGTCCGGTGCCGGCAAGTCAACCCTGGTCAACCTGCTGCTGCGCCTCTATGACCTGCAAGGCGGACGCATCCTGATCGACGGCCAGAACATTGCCGAAGTGGCCCAGGAAAGCCTGCGCGAACGCATCGGCATGATTACCCAGGACACCTCGCTGCTGCACCGTTCGATCCGCGACAACCTGCTGTATGGCAAGCCCGACGCCACCGATCAGGAACTCTGGGACGCCATACGCAAGGCGCGCGCCGATGAATTTATCCCGCTGTTGTCGGACGCCGAGGGCCGTACCGGCCTGGATGCCCATGTCGGCGAGCGCGGGGTGAAACTGTCCGGCGGGCAACGCCAGCGCATCGCCATCGCCCGGGTCCTGCTCAAGGACGCTCCGATCCTGATCATGGACGAGGCCACCTCGGCCCTGGACTCGGAAGTGGAAGCGGCGATCCAGGAGAGCTTGGAAACCCTGATGCAAGGCAAGACGGTGATTGCCATCGCCCACCGCCTGTCCACGATTGCGCGAATGGACAGGTTGGTAGTCCTGGAAAAAGGCCAGATCGCCGAGAGTGGCAGCCATGCCCAGTTGCTGGCACACGGCGGGCTCTACTCGCGATTGTGGCAACACCAGACCGGAGGGTTCGTCGGCATCGACTGATTTGAGGCTACAGGCAACACCACCAATTCCGAACAAATCTGACAGTTTTCTCCGTCTCACTGGTGTTACATCACAATCCTGCTGTACTGCAATCAGGGTCCAGGAGGACCCTGACATCAGACAGCAAGGAAGCATCACCGATCAGTTGATTTAGAAGGACGCATTCATGTCTCTGTTCAAACGTTCCGTTACAGAAGGGTTAGGTACGTTTTGGCTGGTGTTGGGTGGCTGCGGGAGTGCGGTTCTGGCCGCAGCGTTTCCCGATGTCGGAATCGGCCTGCTGGGTGTATCGCTGGCATTCGGGCTTACCGTGTTGACCATGGCGTTTGCCATTGGCCATATCAGTGGCTGTCACCTCAACCCGGCAGTCACCGTGGGCCTGGTGGTCGGCGGCCGGTTTCCGGCCAAAGAGATGCCAGCGTATATCGTCTCGCAAGTCATTGGTGGCATGGTCGCAGCGGCCCTGCTGTACTTCATTGCCAGTGGCAAACCGGGTTTTGAACTGGCTTCTGGGCTGGCGTCCAATGGCTATGGTGAACATTCGCCGGGTGGGTATTCGATGGCGGCTGGGTTTGTCACTGAACTGGTGATGACCGCAATGTTCGTGCTGATCATCCTCGGCGCCACTGACCGTCGTGCACCGGCGGGCCTGGCACCCATCGCCATTGGCCTGGGGCTGACGCTGATCCACCTGATCTCCATCCCGGTCACCAACACCTCGGTCAACCCGGCCCGCAGCACGGGGCCTGCGCTGATTGTCGGCGGTTGGGCAATCCAGCAACTGTGGCTGTTCTGGCTGGCGCCGATCCTTGGCGCGGTGATCGGTGGCATCACCTATCGCTGGTTGGGTAAGGAAGAAAACGCCTGATCCAACAGTATTGACCCCCCCTGTAGGAGCGAGCTTGCTCGCGAAGAACTCAAGTACACCGCGTTCATTCTGGATAAACGCGGCGCCCTCAGGTTCTTCGCGAGCAAGCTCGCTCCTACAGGGGAACAGGTTGAATTCCCTGAGCGTTATTCCTGCCGATACGGCAACGCCGCACGCGCTTCTTCGGCATACGCCAGAATCCCCACGCGCTCGCGCTCCAGGAAGTCTGCCACGGCGGTTTTCAAGCCAGGATGGCGCAAGTAATGCCAGGAACGGGTAATCACCGGTTCAAACCCACGAATCAACTTATGCTCGCCCTGGGCACCGGCATCGAAACGTTGCAGCCCATTGGCAATCGCGTAATCCATGCCTTGATAGAAACAGGTTTCGAAATGCAATCGGTCGAACTCGCCCAGGCAACCCCAATAGCGCCCATATAGGCTATCGCCACCGACCAGGCTGAACGCCATGGCCACCGGCCGCGTCCCTTGCTTGGCCAGCACCACCCGGATCGCCTGCGGCATGCGTTCGGCCAACAGGCTGAAAAACGCCCGGCTCAGGTACGGCGACTGCCGACGCACGGCATAGGTGTTGGCGTAACAGGCGTAGACAAAATCCCACTGAGCCTCGCTCAACTCATGGCCTTGCAGCCACTCGAACTCGATCCCCTGCCCCGCCACTTGCTCGCGCTCCTTGCGCATCTGTTTGCGCTTGCGCGAACTCAAGGCATCGAGGAAGTCCTGGAAATCGCGATAGCCCCGGTTCTGCCAATGAAACTGGCAACCCAGGCGCGCAAGCCAACCGGGTTGCTGGCCCAGCGCGGCATCGGCCATGGCGTCAGTGAAGTTGATATGGGCGCTGGAAAGCCCTTCGATCTCCAGGTAGCCGGGCAGGCTCTTGAGCAGCTCAAAGCCGTCCGCGCCACTGGCCACCAACAGGCGCGGCCCGCTGACCGGGCTGAAGGGCACTGCAGTCAGCAGCTTGGGGTAATAATCGATACCCGCGCGTTCACAAGCATCCGCCCAGCCATGGTCGAACACGTATTCGCCATAGGAGTGCCATTTGCGGTAGCTGGGCAGCGCCGCGACCAGCCGTTCACCCTCGTAATGCAGCAAGTGTTCCGGCTGCCAGCCAGAGTGCCGGCCAAGGCTGGCACTGTCCTCCAGTGCACTGAGGAACCCATGGCGCAGAAACGGCTGATCCTCGGGGACCAACGCGTTCCACTCATCAGGCGCTATCTCGGACAGGCTATTCAAACGTTTCAACGGCATGCCATTCCCCGACGGTAAACGCTCGCTCACGATATTCGGGCCATTCTGACAGAACCCGCTGCCTGCGCGGGGAGCAAAAAAAAACCCCGCCAATCGGCGGGGTGAAAAAGAGGATCGCGCTTTAACGGATGAAGAAAGAGCGCGTTGGTGCGGTATTACCGTTGCTTAGAACACGTACTGCACACGGCCGACGATCGAATCACCGCTGTCATCGCCATTGGCGTTGGTGATCTTGTCGGTGCTGACCTTGCTGTAGTTCAGGGACAGCTTGACTGCTTCGTTGGCGTACCAGTTCACACCCAGGGTGTTCACGTTGGCCTTGGCGTCGCCGGTTTCGCGGGTAGCGCTGCTGACGACGATGTTCTTGTCATCAACCTTGATGTTGTCGTAGCGGTAGAACACTTCCCAGGCGCCGTATTGCTTGTTCTCGGGCTTGATCGCGTCGAACTTGCCGCCATCGAGCTTGTAGGCACGGGATTCGCCGGTCAGGGTGTACGCCAGTTGGCCGTAGAAGCCGCTGGTTTTCACGTCCTGGTAGGCGTTGCTGTCAGCTTTCATCTTGCGGCTCAGGGCTTCAGCCTGTACCGAGAATGGACCGCTGGCGAAGGCAAATTCACCACCGAACACGGTATCGGTGTCGTAGGCGCCCACTGCTGTCAGGTTGCTGGCGTTAAGGCCCACACCGCCGCCGAAGGTAGCGCGGTTGCCGTTGGTACCGGCATCGTTACCACCGGTGGTAGCCACGCCACGAGCGCCAAGACGCGGGCGGATGCGGGAGTCGAAGGCCGCGTCGTTCAAGTCACGCGCCGCTACGTTCAAGCCGAAGTGCAGGACGTTGCCGCCTTTGTTCATCGGTGCCAGCACGATACGGCCGTTGAATTGCTTCACGCCCTTGCCGTCTTCGTCGTTGATGTCCTTGGAGGCCAGGCTGGCGGAGCCGTAGAACAGATCAGCCGCAGTGCCGCTGACCTGGATGCCCATGCCGTTTTCGTGGGTGTTGACCCAGTCTGCAACCTCGTAGGCCGAGTTACGCTCCATGGCGGTGATCCACTTGGAGCTGGTGGCTTTTTCCAGGCCGAAATCCGGGTCAAAACGACCGACGCGGATGGTTACCGGCTTGAAGCCCACGTAGGACATGGACGCTTCGTCGAAGTAACCGTCGTCGGAGTTACCCGAGTTGTGGGAGAAGTCGTAGTTGAGCTGGTATTTGAAATCCTTGTAGACGGTGCCACCCAGTTCCAGGAAGGCGCGACGGAAATAAGCGGCGTCGCCCGAGTCACCGTTCTTGGTGTAGAAGCCGTCAAATGTGCCGTAATCGGCTTGCAAGCGACCACCCAGCTTGAAGCTGAAGTTCTGGTCGGTCGTAGCAACCTCAAGGCCGCCCTTGGTTTTGACAACGATATCGGCGCCGTCAGTAGTGACAGTACCAGCGAAAGCCTGGGCGGTAACGGCCAGGGCCAGGGCGCTGGCCGCGAAACCGGCGAAGTGCTTACGGATCATCGAAGAATTCCCCTAATTGGTGGTCTTTAGCGTTGGAAAACACACGGGTTCTGGCCCGCTGGTGTTGGGAGGGGATCTTGGCGAGGGGATATTTCAGACAAGTTGCCAGAAGATAAATATTTTATTACAGGGGAACTTTCTTACAACCAGGAGACATAAGCGCAACGCCATGGCCGGCGCGGGCTTGAGCTGGAAAAGTACGAAAAATGCCAGGTGAAAAAAAGGTGAAAAAAACTTACAAACCTGCAATGTTTTCCACCCAAAAGCGTTTCAGGGACGCAAAAAAGCCCGCGACGGGGACATCGCAGGCTTGGGGTGCTACGGACAGTTCAGGGATCAGGAGTTGCGTTTAAGCTCCGCGGCCAGGCGTTCGGCCAACGCTTGGGCATCGCTCACTTCTGGCTCAGGCAAGATGCGCAACGTAGCCTGCATCAGACGCATCTGGCGGATGAAACGCCGGCAATTGGCACAGAACAACAAGTGATGGCGCATAAGCAGGCGCTCACGAAAGGTCAGTTGCCCATCGAGAAAATCGCTGGAGCGCGCCACTTGTTCTTTGCAGGTCAACATTCGCCGGTTTCCTCGAAATGCTCCACCGTAGCGAAGACTTTAAGCCGCGCCCGATGCAGCAGTACTCGCACATTGGAGAGCGAGATCTCCAGAAGATTACAAATTTCCTCCAACTCCAGTCCCTGACGCTCGCGTAACAGCAGCACGCTGCTTTGCAGCTCGGAAAGACTCAGCAACGTGTGCTCCAGGCACTCGCGCAGCTCGTTTTCGGTCAACAGTGCTTCGGGCGTGTCTTCATGCCAGGCGAACGGCGCGACCAGCCAATGACCGTCACCGGCAGCAAAGCGCTCATCACCAATGGTCCCGTGGGGCGACGGCAGGTCGTCCAGCAACACCTCTCGCCGGTTCTGCTTGTAGCGCCCCTTGGCCGAATTGGCGGTGATGGTCAGCAGCCAGGTCTTGAGGCTGGAGCGCCCCTCAAACCTGGCAAGGCTGCGCACCACTGAGAGCCAGGCGTCCTGGACCACTTCGTCGGCATGGCGCTGGCCAACGATAGCGTAGGCCACCGCACGCATCGCACTCTGATAGGTGGTGACCAATTCCTTGTAGGCCCGCTGTTCGCCCTTGAGCAGGCGTTCAAGCAGGTGCGCGTCGTCGGCTGCTGCCATTCAGAACCTCATTGTGCAGGATATGACCGCAATTGCCTGTAGGCGCTAGTTCCTAGCGCTTGCGCAGGATCACGCTACCAATCGAATACCCGGCGCCAAACGAGCTGAGTACCGCCAGCGCGCCCTTGGGCAGGTCGTCCTGATAGGTGTGGAACGCGATCACCGAACCCGCCGAACTGGTGTTGGCGTAGGTGTCGAGGATCACCGGTGCCTCTTCGATCTCGGCCTCACGGCCCAGCAATTTCTTGACGATCAGGTGGTTCATGCTCAGGTTGGCCTGGTGCAGCCAGAAGCGCTTCACGTCCGTGATGCTCAACTGGTTTTCAACCAGGTGCTGGCCGATCAGCTCGGCAACCATCGGGCAGACATCACGGAAGACTTTGCGGCCTTCTTGCACGAAAAGCTTGTCTGGTGCGCCAATCCCCTCTTCCGCCGCGCGGTTGAGAAAGCCGAAATTATTGCGGATGGTATTGGAGAATTTGGTCAGCAACTTGGTGCTGACGATGTCGAACTGATACTCGGACGTGGCCAGGTCGGCGCGCTCCAGAATCACTGCCGTGGCCGCATCGCCAAAGATGAAATGGCTGTCACGGTCACGGAAGTTCAGGTGGCCGGTGCAAATCTCCGGGTTGACCATCAGGATCGCCCGGGCCTGGCCCAGTTGGATGCTGTTGCAGGCGTTCTGGATGCCGAAAGTGGCCGAAGAACAGGCCACGTTCATGTCAAAACCGAACCCCTGGATGCCCAGGGCTTCCTGGACTTCGATGGCGATGGCCGGATAGGCCCGTTGCAGGTTGGAGCAGGCAACGATCACCCCGTCGATATCGGCGGCCGTCTTGCCGGCACGCTGCAAGGCTTGCTCGGCGGCGCCCACGGCCATCTGGCAGAGGATCGACCACTCGTCATTGGAGCGCTCGGGCAAGCGTGGGGTCATGCGCTTGGGGTCCAGGATGCCTTCCTTGTCCATGACAAAGCGGCTCTTGATACCCGAAGCCTTTTCGATAAAGGCGGCGCTGGATTCGGTCAACGCCTGAACGTCACCCTGCTCGATGGCCACGGCGTTGTCGGCATTGAACTGTTGAACGTAAGCATTGAAAGACTGCACCAGCTCTTCGTTGGAGATGCTGTTGGCCGGGGTATACAGGCCTGTGCCGCTGATGACGACGTTATGCACGGTCGTTCCTCTAAATCTGTTCAGGCAGAAGGGATTGGTACCGTCGTACCAAACCGTAAGTCGTTCTAGTCCGCCGCGCGGACATCAAACGGGGAAACGCTTTTCCCGGCGCGTCGAGGCTGATACAGCCAATCTAGACGATCCTGGCATTTATAGCGGCGAAGTTTGCCATAAACCGGGGGGTTTGGCGCCTGTCACGCGCGCACCTGCCCCCGGTATTGCAGGTCAAGGCTCGACCTGGCTCCACTGTTTGCTCAAGCGCTTGTCGGAAATCGGTACCTTGGTGCCCAACTGCTGGGCAAACAACGACACCCGGTACTCCTCCAGCCACCAGCGGTAGAGTTCCAGCTGCGGGTCGCGCTTGCCTTCCTGGGTGTGTTTGTTCAGGCGTGTCTGGTACTGGCTCCACAGGCCACTCAACTCGCCGCTCCAGACCCGGTCCTTCTGCACCTGGCTGGGCAGTTTCTCCAGGCGCAGCTCGATGGCCTTGAGATAGCGCGGCAGTTCCTTGAACCACTGCGCCGGGGTTTCGCGCACAAAGCCCGGGTACACCAGATTGCTCAGTTGCTGCTTGATATCGTTGAGTGCCACGGCCTGGGCCAGGTCGATCTTGCCCTTGAAACGCTTTTGCAGGCCATGCCACAGCTTCAATACTTCCAGGGTCAAGCGCGCCAGGCGTTCGGCATGTTCGGTCCAACTGCCGCGTTTGCGCTCGGCCAGGGCTGCCAGGCCCGCGCCATCCCTGGGCAGGCTGGCCTCGCCCTCCAGCACACAGGTGTCGAGACTGGCCAGCAGGATGTCTTCCACCAGGGCGTCGATACGTCCCAGCTCGCGATACATCAGCCCCAGCTCGGTCAGACCCGGCAGTTTGCCGCGCAGGAATTTTGCCGGCTCGGCCAATTGCTGCATCAACAAACGCTGCAAGGCTCGTCGATGCTGGAACTCGGCTTCGGCAGCAGTAGAGAAACGTCCTTCCTTGACCGTACCGTTTTCCTCCACCAATGCCGGATACACCGTCATCGACAACCCGGCAATCTTCTGCTGGGTGGTCTCGGCCACGGCGGCGAAGACCTTGGCCTCCACCGGCTGCTGGCTTTTGGCAGTCTGTGGCACCGCCAGGGCGGCCTGGCTGGCTTCGACAAAACGTGCGGTCAGCGCTGCCAGGTCGCGGCCCTCACCGAGGAACTTGCCCTGGGCGTCAACCACTTCAAGGTTCATCTTCAGGTGGTTTTCCACCTGCTGCGCGGCTTCGCTCCAGGCTTCATCGCTGACCCGCGCCCCGGTCATGCGCAGCAGTTCGCGCCCCAGCGCCTGGGGCAGCGAGCCCTGGGCAAATTCGATACGTTGCAGCGCAGCCTTGACGAAATCCGGCACCGGCACGAAGTTCTTGCGCAGGGCCTTGGGCAGGTTGCGCACCAGGGCAATGCACTTGGCCTCGATCAGCCCGGGCACCAGCCATTCCAGGCGCTCAGCGGGCAAAGCCGGCAACAGCGGCGCCGGCACGCGCAAGGTCACGCCGTCGCGGGGGTGGTTGGGTTCAAAGTGATAACTCAAGGCCAGGGCCAGGTCACCCAGGTGCAATGTATCCGGATAATGCGCAGCGGTGACTTCACTGGCCTCACGGGCCAGCACGTCTTCTTCGCGCATGATCAGCAGTTGCGGGTCTTTCTGGCTGGTGATTTTGTACCAACTGTCAAACGTCGCCGTCTGGTGGATCTCCGCCGGCAGGCGTGCGTCATAGAAGGCGTACAGGGTTTCTTCGTCGGCCAGGATATCGCGGCGCCGGGCCTTGGCTTCCAGTTCGTCCAATTGCTCCAGCAACTGCTGATTGGCCACCAGGCACTTGGCCCGGGACTGGATCTCGCCACGCACCAGGCCTTCACGAATAAACAGCTCGCGCGACACCACCGGGTCCACCGGCCCGTAATGCACTGGCCGGCGCCCCACCACAATCAGGCCAAACAGAGTGATCTGTTCAAAGGCCACGACCTGGCCGCGCTTCTTTTCCCAATGGGGTTCGAAGTGGTTTTTCTTGATCAAATGCCCGGCCAGCGGTTCGATCCAGTCGGCATCGATCTTGGCCACCATGCGCGCATACAACTTGGTGGTTTCCACCAGCTCGGCAGTCATCAGCCACTGCGGGCGCTTCTTGCCGATCCCCGATGAGGGGTGGATCCAGAAGCGCCGCTGACGAGCACCGAGATAGTCGCCGTCTTCGGTTTTCTGGCCGATCTGGCTGAGCAGGCCGGACAGCACCGCCTTGTGCAGTTTCGGGAAATCCGCCGGTTCCTTGTTGACCGTCAGCTGCATGTCGCGACAGATCAGGCTCAACTGGCGATGGGAATCGCGCCACTCGCGCAGGCGCAGGTAGTTGAGGAAGTTCTTGCGACACCAGTTGCGCAACGGGCTGGCGGTCAACTCCTGGCGCTGCTCTTCAAAGCCGCGCCACAGGTTGACCAGCCCGGCGAAGTCCGAGTCCGGATCCTTCCATTGCGCGTGGGCCTGGTCGGCGGCCTGCTGGCGCTCCGGCGGACGCTCGCGCGGGTCCTGGATCGACATGGCACTGGCGACGATCAACACTTCCTGCAAACTGCCGAGCTTGGCCGCCTCCAGCAACATGCGGCCCATGCGCGGGTCCACTGGCAGACGCGCCAGTTGCCGACCCAGGGGCGTCAGCTGGCTGTTGCGATCAACCGCCGAAAGTTCTTGCAGCAAGTTGAAGCCATCGCTGATGGCCTTGCCATCCGGTGGCTCGATAAACGGGAAGTCGGTGATTTCGCCCAGGCGCAGGTGCAGCATCTGCAGGATGACCGCCGCCAGGTTGGTGCGCAGGATCTCCGGGTCGGTAAATTCCGGGCGCCCGATAAAATCTTCTTCACTGTACAGGCGCACGCAAATGCCCGGCTCGACCCGGCCGCAACGGCCTTTACGCTGGTTGGCGCTGGCCTGGGAAATCGCCTCGATCGGCAGGCGCTGGACCTTGGCGCGGTAGCTGTAGCGGCTGATGCGTGCGGTACCGCTATCGATCACGTAGCGGATGCCCGGCACCGTCAGCGAGGTCTCGGCAACGTTGGTCGCCAGCACCACGCGCCGCCCCGGATGGGACTGGAAAATGCGCTGCTGTTCGGCCGGCGACAGGCGCGCGTACAACGGCAGGATTTCCGTGTGCTTGAGCTGGGCCTTGCGCAGCATATCGGCGGCATCGCGAATCTCGCGCTCACCAGGCAGGAACACCAGCACATCGCCCGGGCTCTTGCGCTCGCTGCGTTCAAAAGCGGCGATTTCATCGAGGGTGGCGAGGATCGCCTGGTCCACGGTCAAGTCGTCTTCGACGCGGTTACCTTCCTCGTCCTGCTCCAGGGTTAGCGGGCGGTACCAGGTTTCCACCGGGAACGTACGCCCCGAGACCTCGACAATCGGCGCATCGTCGAAGTGCTTGGAAAAGCGCTCCAGGTCGATGGTGGCCGACGTGATGATGACTTTCAGGTCCGGACGACGTGGCAGCAGGGTTTTCAGGTAACCCAGCAAAAAGTCGATGTTCAGGCTGCGTTCGTGGGCCTCGTCGACGATGATCGTGTCGTAGCGTTCGAGGTAGCGATCATTCTGGGTCTCGGCCAGCAGGATGCCGTCGGTCATCAGCTTGATCAGGGTGTTGGAATCGCTCTGGTCCTCGAACCGCACCTGATAGCCGACCAGCGCGCCCAAAGGCGTCGCCAGTTCTTCGGCAACCCGGCTCGCCACACTGCGTGCCGCAATACGCCGGGGCTGGGTATGGCCGATCAAGCCGTACTGGCCGCGACCGATTTCCAGGCAGATCTTCGGCAACTGCGTGGTTTTACCCGAGCCGGTCTCGCCCGCAATGATCAGCACCTGATGCTTTTGCAGTGCCGCCTTGATTTCGTCGCGCTTGGCGGCGATGGGCAGGCTGTCGTCATAGCGAATCTGCGGCACGCTGGCACCACGCGCCGTCACCTGGGCACAGGACGCCTGCATACGCACCACCCATTGCGCCAGCTTCTCCTCATCGGGCTTCTTGCGCAGCTCAAGCAACTGCCGACGCAAGCGGTGGCGGTCAGCGAGCATGGCGTGATCGAGGTTTTTCAGGAGTTGGTCGATAGCGGGCGCTTGGTCAGTCATCAGGTACTTTGGAGGTCGTCTATTAATGCACGGCCGGCAATTGTGGCAGAAAAGCAGTGGCTAGCGGCAAGCTTCAAGCGGCAAGTAAGAGCCGTTGCGCGTTTACTTGCCGCTTGAAGCTTGCCGCTTATAGCTGCTCCTTCCTGCGATACGGGAATACATCAATCACCTTCCCCGCCCGAATCGCCTCTTGCAGGCCTTTCCAGTAGTCGGCGTTGTACAACTCGCCGTGCAACTCATCAAACAAGCGTCGCTGCCCGGCATCGGCGAACAGGAACGGTGGGAATTCTTCGGGGAACACGTCCAGCGGGCCGATGGAGTACCAGGGCTCGGAGGCCATTTCATCCTCCGGGGTGCGCGGGGCCGGGATATGGCGGAAGTTGGCCTCGGTCAGAAAGCAGATCTCGTCATAGTCGTAGAACACCACGCGACCATGGCGGGTGACGCCAAAGTTTTTCAGCAGCATGTCGCCGGGAAAGATATTGGCCGCCGCCAGTTGCTTGATCGCCAGGCCGTAGTCTTCCAGGGCTTCGCGTACCTGGGCTTCGTTGGCGTTCTCCAGGTAGAGGTTGAGCGGGGTCATGCGCCGTTCGGTCCAGCAGTGGCGAATCAATACTGTGTCGCCTTCCACCTCGACCGTGCCAGCGGCCACTTCCAGCAACTCGGCCAGACATTCGGGCTCGAACTTGCTCAAGGGGAAACGGAAGTCGGCGAACTCCTGGGTGTCGGCCATGCGCCCGACCCGGTCGACACTTTTGACCAGGCGGTACTTCTCGATCACCGTGGCACGGTTGACGTTTTTCGACGGCGAGAAACGGTCCTTGATGATCTTGAACACGGTGTTGAACCCGGGCAGGGTGAACACGCTCATGACCATCCCGCGCACGCCCGGCGCCATGATGAACTGGTCGTCGGTGCTGGCCAGGTGGTTGATCAGCGCACGATAGAACTCCGACTTGCCGTGCTTGTAGAAGCCAATGGAGGTGTACAGCTCGGCGATGTGCTTGCCCGGCAGGATGCGCTTGAGAAAGCCGATGAACTCCGCTGGCACCGGCACATCCACCATGAAATAGGAACGGGTGAACGAGAAGATGATCGACACATCGGCTTCGTCGGTGATCAACGCGTCGATGCGAATGCCCTGGCCTTCGCGGTGCAGCAGTGGGATGACCAGCGGCCATTGTTCATCGCGGGTGTAGAGGCGGCCCACGAGGTACGCGCCCTTGTTGCGATAGAGCACCGAGGAAAACAGTTCGACGTTGAGGTCCGGGTCCTTGCACACCCAATCCGGCAAGTTCTCGCGCAACTGCGCTTCGAGGCGCTGCAGGTCAGCGGGCAGGTCGGCGTAGGGCTCGCTGAAGCGGTAGTCGCTGAAAATCTGCTCCAGCATGCCCGCCAGTTGGCCCTGGGGCTTGTAGGTGCGGGTTTGCGCGGCGCGGGCCCGGCGCAGGCTGGGGCGGGTGGTGTGGATGAACATGCAGCCGTCGCTGATCAGGTCATGACTGAACAGCCCGCAAAAAATCGAGTTGTACCAGGTCTCGGACAGTTCATCGTCAAACCGCAGGTCGATCAGGCTGATATAGGCGCTCTTGACCAGGGGCCAGGACTGGATATCCAGCAGCGCCTCCTCGTCAAAGGTTGCCCGCAGGCGCGTGGTGACTTCACCGACCTTCTCTTCATACAGGTTGATCCGCGCCGCCGAGGCGGTTTGCGCCTCTTGCCACTGGGCCTTTTCAAAACGCTCGCGAGCGCCGTCGGTGATCTGGCGAAAGTGCTCGCGGTAATCGTCGAAGCCATCAAGGATCATCTGTGCGATGGACTGCGCGGTGTCGATGGCAGGCGTTTGCTGCGGCATGTCGGAGACCTCTGCGGGCATTCGGAAGACCTGAGATTAGCCAGTGTGCGCAAACAGGAGAAGTACAATTTTTGCAGGACGATGTGCCACGGATAAGGGCGACTCAAACAATTGTCGCGTCTGGCGGCAGACCTCTATGGCCTGGTGACGCGCTTTACTCTGTAGGAACAAGTAAAAGATTGTGTCGGACAGGTCCCTGGGCAACACTCTCGCCCTGATTAAAAAGGAGCTGTCTGTGAGACCTGTCGACACCCTGTACCTGCTGGTACTGGCCGCCATCTGGGGCGCGAGTTTTCTGTTCATGCGCATTATCGCCCCCGAGATCGGCACGATCCCTACAGCATTCTTCCGCGTGTCAATTGCCGCCGCCGGCTTGCTGGTGATCCTGGCCATGCTGCGGGTGCGCTGGGACTTCCAGGGCAAATTCAAGACGGTCCTGCTGCTGGGGGTGATCAACTCGGGGATTCCCGCGACCATGTATTCGGTGGCGGCCCAGGTATTACCCGCAGGTTATTCAGCGATTTTCAACGCGACGACGCCGTTGATGGGCGTATTGATTGGCGGGCTGTTTTTCCATGAGCGGCTGACGCTGTCGAAGATTGCCGGGGTAGGCCTGGGCCTGTTCGGCGTGGGCATCCTCACGCGGGCCGGGCCGGTGGCCTTTGACCTGGAACTGCTGATGGGCGCCCTCGCCTGCCTACTGGCAACCACCTGCTATGGCTTCGCCGGTTTCCTGGCGCGGCGCTGGCTGGATCAACAGGGTGGCCTGGACAGCCGTCTTTCGGCATTGGGCAGCATGCTCGGCGCCACCTTGTTTCTATTACCGTGGTTTGGCTGGAGCGCCCTCAGTCATCCGCCCGCCAGTTGGGGCGGCTGGAATGTGTGGTTGTCGCTGCTCGGTTTGGGGCTGCTGTGTACGGCATTTGCCTACATCCTGTACTTCCGCCTGCTGACGGCCATCGGGCCGGTCAAGTCGATGACCGTCACCTTCATGATTCCGCCGTTTGGGGTGTTGTGGGGGGCGTTGCTGCTGGATGAGCCGTTGTCCATGGCCCATCTGTATGGCGGGCTGTTGATCGCGGGGGCGCTGTGGCTGGTGCTACGCCCTGGGAAACTGATCAAAACCGCGTAGGAGCCGGCTTGCCGGCTCCTACGCGGGGTATCAGGCTTTACGGAAGACGAACACCAGACCGATGATGATCAACCCCATCCCCATCACACTCAGCAACGCCAGCCGATTACCAAAGATCAGGTAATCCATCACAGCGGTGACGGCCGGCACCAGGTAGAACAAACTGGTGACATTCACCAGGTTGCCCCGTGCAATCAGGCGGTACAGCAACAGCGTCGCCAACAGTGACACCACCAGCCCCATCCACAGCACCGGCAGGTAGAAGCCGCTGTTGTGCTCGAAATGAAAAGGCTGGAACGGCACAAACACCGCACACAACAACAAACCCGCCAGGTATTGCACCGGCAAGGTGCCCAGTGGGTTATCGGTGATGCGCTTTTGCATGATCGAGCCCAGGGTCATGCTCGCCAGCGCCAGCAAGCCGAAAAGCATCCCGGCCAGGGACATGCCGGCCAGACCGATGCCCTGGTACACCACCATGATCAGGCCCGCCAACCCCAGCGCCAGGCCGAACATCCGGCGCCACGAGCGCTGGCGCTCCATCAGCACCACGGTGAGGATCGGTTGCACGCCCATGATGGTTGCCATCACGCCGGGGGTGACCTTCAGGTCCAGGGCCAACAGATAAAAAATCTGATAGGCGCCCAACAACACCAACCCGGTGGCCGCCGCATACCACAGCGGTTTACCCGGGCGTGGCAACTTGAGCCTGAGGACCGGCACCAGCACCACCAGACCCGCCAGGGCAATGGCAAAGCGGATCAGCAGGAAAGCAAAGGGTGACGCATGGGCCAGGCCCAGCTTGGAAAAAATCGCCCCGCTGCTCCACAGCAGGACAAACAGGCTCGTCGAGGCCGCCGCGGCCACGGATTGTTTCGAAAGAACAGACATGATGAACACCTGTAGTCAGGCAAAAAGCCAACTCAGCCAAGGCTGAAATTCAGTAGGTTCGGTACAGGCGGGCAACGGGCAACAGCGATCTGCTGATCAGCCCGAAATGCCAACACCCGGCGGTGATACGACTGCGTACACCGGCGTGCTACTGACAGGTGGGGGGTAATGACTGATCTGCGCAGGCTGCTGGCTCCCACACGGCACGACCGCAGCGTTGACCGCTGAATCGACTACCGCTATGCGTTGGGAAGCAGGCATGGGCTGATCTTTTTTGAAGGGATTTAAAGGTGTCGTGAAACACCTGGCGTCGACTATAACCAGCCGGTGACACGCTTTGCAATGGCTTTGCCAAAAGGCCAGTAAGGACAGGCGGCTGATCAGTGCCTAGGCTCGAAAAACCCACCCATTATTACTCAAGAGCATCGATGCCACGACCACACACCTTTCTCAGGTATCAACTAAACAGATCCAAAACTAGGAACATTGCCAACGCAACACTTGCCCGGCTGCCGCCATCCACAAGGCAAACCAAGCACACAGGCATCGACCTACAGGGAGTCAGGCTCGAAGCCATCGATACGGCAGCACTGAACGCTTATCACACTTGGGAATCCAGCCACTTTTCATGGGATGACGTCGTACAGTGGAAAGCGAAAGAGCTGATGTATTTCGACTTAGCGATCTGGTTGGATCTTGAACTCTGCGGGTTGTGTTTCGCTAACCCGAACCACAGCCGTATGCGGATGCGAGTTGTACGACTGGAAGCAACGCCAGGAGGCACACATTCATTACGCGGGTACATCGCCCCTCTCGCGTTAATGGCCGTTGAACACTACGCGCAGATAGTCGGCAGCAAGACCATTGAAATACAGGAACCGATGCAGGGAGCGGTCCCTACCTACGAAAAGCTCGGTTTTGCATTCGATGCGTCGGGCAGGCTTGCAAAGGACATAACCTGAACCTAGCATCATGCAAATCGCTCAATTAATGATCACTTTGGAGACACCATGAAAGGTCTCATCAAAACCAAATCAGGCAAGAGCAAAAAAGCACACCGTGCCCCTGACCGGAACAACGGGCGACCTGCTGAAGTTGACCCGCGCATTATCCAGGCGCTACTTGAGGGCGTTGACGAGCCGCAAGGCGTGCTGGCAGGACGCATGTAATCCGGCACATAAAAAAACGCTCTGATAAAGAGCGTTTTTTTATTTCGGATGCCAGTATCAGCCAAACAACCAATAACCCAGCGCCACCAACACCACCACTGCCAGCACCGGCCGCATGACGCGATAGGCTTTGGGGTGCTTGCGCTTCCACTGCTTGACCACACCACTGAAACGATCGCTGAAGCCCTTGCTCCAGGCATAGGCCTGGTTGATCCCGCCCACACGCTCGTCATCCAGGTTCTGTGGTGCGGTTGCGCGGCCCAACTGGGCACTGACCCAACGGTTGATACGAGTCATCAACCGGTTGCTCAAAGGCCGCTCGATGTCACAGAACAGAATCACCCGGGTTTTCTCGGTTTCGTTCTTCACCCAGTGCACGTAGGTTTCGTCGAACATCACATCTTCACCATCGCGCCAGGCATAGATCTGGCCATCGACGAAAATGCGGCAGTCGTCGGAGTTGGGTGTCGACAACCCCAGGTGATAACGCAGGGACCCGGCAAACGGGTCGCGATGCGGGTTAAGGTGGCTGCCACCCGGCAACAGCGCAAACATAGCGCCCTTGACGTTGGGGATACTGCTGACCAGGGCCACGGTTTTCGGGCACAGCAACTCAGCCGATGGCAGCGGTTTGTCGTACCACTTGAGGTAGAAGCGCTTCCAGCCCTTCTTGAAGAACGAGCCAAAACCGGCGTCGTTGTTCTTCTCGGCGGCGCGGATATAGCCTTCGTCAAACAGATGCATGGCCTCGTCGCGGATCACTTCCCAGTTGTCCTTGAGCACATCCAGTTCCGGGAACTTGCTGCGGTCCAGGTAAGGCTTGGACGGCACGCCCGAGAAGATGTACATCAAGGCGTTATACGGGGCGAACAGCGCCGAATGGTTGACGAACTGGCGCAGCACCGGCAAACGCGCCTTGCCGCGCAGATGCACGTAAAGCGTACTGCCGATAAACAGCAGCAGCACCGACAGCTTGGCGGCCAAAGAAAAGGTCATGCAGCAACTCCTGGAAATAGCCTCCCGGCAGCGGGAAACCAGACATAGCAGCCGGCCATGATAAACATTCCAGGCCGGAGGAAAAACCCGCGATAGACAACAATCCGTTTTAAGGGGGGCGCGGCGAGTAATCAATTATGCATAAGGGGCTTAAAAACGGGCTGATTTGGATCAACCCGTTTTCTGTAGGAGCGAGCGTGTTTGCAAGGGGCATTCAGGCGAAGAATGAAAACGGTACGCGTGCCTTCTGATTAGACGCGGCGCCTTCAGGGTCTTCGCGAGCAAGCTCGCTCCTACAGGGTCAGGCCTGGGTTTCCTGATCGGTGAACAGATCGCTGAAGAGCATGCTCGACAGGTAACGCTCGCCGGAGTCCGGCAGGATCACCACGATGGTCTTGCCCTGCATTTCCGGTGTCTCGGCCAGGCGCACCGCTACTGCCATCGCCGCACCACAGGAAATCCCGCACAGGATGCCTTCTTCCTGCATCAACCGCAGGGCCATGGCCTTGGATTCATCGTCACTGACCAACTCCACCCGGTCGACCATCGACAGATCGAGGTTCTTCGGCACAAAACCCGCGCCAATGCCCTGGATTTTGTGGGGGCTGGGCTTGATTTCCTCACCGGCCAGCGCCTGGGTAATCACCGGCGAGCTGATCGGCTCCACCGCCACCGAGAGGATCGGCTTGCCCGCCGTGTTCTTGATATAGCGCGAAACACCTGTGATGGTCCCCCCCGTGCCGACACCTGCTACCAGCACATCCACAGCGCCATCGGTGTCATTCCAGATTTCCGGGCCGGTGGTTTTTTCATGGATGGCCGGGTTGGCCGGGTTGTCGAACTGGGCCGGCATAAAGTAGGTCGCCGGGTCGCTGGCAAGGATTTCGCCGGCTTTCTCGATGGCGCCTTTCATGCCCTTGGCCGGCTCGGTCAGCACCAGTTCGGCCCCCAGTGCCTTGAGCACCTTGCGCCGTTCGATGCTCATGGACGCCGGCATGGTCAGCAGCAACTTGTAGCCACGGGCAGCGGCAACAAAGGCCAGGCCAATCCCGGTGTTGCCCGAAGTCGGCTCGACGATGGTCATGCCCGGCTTGAGTCGGCCGCTGCTTTCCGCGTCCCAGATCATGTTCGCGCCAATCCGGCACTTCACCGAATACCCAGGGTTACGCCCTTCGATCTTGGCCAGGATGGTCACGCCACGCGGCGCGATACGGTTGATCTGAACCAGGGGCGTGTTACCGATGGAGTGCGCGTTGTCTGCAAAAATGCGGCTCATGGCGGGGTCCTTTAGGCGGTGTTCAAGAAGGCAACAAGGGTATGCCTCGTACTCCAAGGCGTCCAGTCGAGGAACGTTGCCGGCTCCTGCGCAGTCAACCGCCTATACACCGGGAAGAAAAACCAATGCCGATTAACCCTGGCGTGACTGGTCATTCAGAGACTGAATAACCCGTCTGCGTTCACAGTCGCCGGGGCTGCGCGGTATAGTCGCAGCCATGCTGACTACCGGCGTCACGTTCGAGGATTGATAGATGAAGTTCGAAGGCACCCAGGCCTACGTTGCCACCGATGACCTGAAACTGGCCGTCAACGCCGCCATCACGCTGGAGCGCCCGCTGCTGGTCAAGGGCGAGCCGGGCACCGGCAAGACCATGCTCGCCGAGCAACTGGCCGAATCGTTCGGCGCACGCTTGATCACCTGGCACATCAAGTCCACCACCAAGGCACATCAAGGCCTGTATGAATACGATGCGGTCAGCCGCCTGCGCGACTCGCAGTTGGGCGTGGACAAGGTCCATGACGTGCGCAACTACCTGAAGAAGGGCAAGCTGTGGGAGGCTTTCGAGTCCGAGGAGCGGGTGATCCTGCTGATCGACGAGATCGACAAGGCCGATATCGAGTTCCCCAACGACCTGTTGCAAGAACTCGACAAGATGGAGTTCTACGTCTACGAAATCGACGAGACCATCAAGGCCAAGAAACGCCCGATCATCATCATTACCTCCAACAACGAGAAAGAGCTGCCGGATGCGTTCCTGCGTCGCTGCTTCTTCCACTACATCGCCTTCCCCGACCGCACCACCCTGCAGAAAATCGTCGACGTGCATTACCCGGACATCAAGAAAGACCTGGTCAGCGAAGCGCTGGACGTGTTCTTCGACGTGCGCAAGGTGCCGGGCCTGAAGAAAAAACCCTCCACCTCCGAACTGGTGGACTGGCTCAAGCTGCTGATGGCCGACAATATCGGCGAAGCAGTGCTGCGCGAGCGTGATCCGACCAAGGCCATCCCGCCACTGGCCGGCGCCCTGGTGAAAAACGAGCAGGATGTGCAACTGCTTGAACGCCTGGCGTTCATGAGCCGTCGCGGCACTCGATAAGGGCTTCTGCCATGTTGCTCAACCTGTTCAATGAAATGCGTGCAGCCAAGGTACCGGTTTCGGTGCGTGAACTGCTGGACCTGATCAACGCCCTGAAACAGCGGGTGACCTTCGCCGACATGGACGAGTTTTACTACTTGTCCCGGGCGATCCTGGTGAAGGACGAGCGTCATTTCGACAAGTTCGACCGAGCCTTCGGCGCCTACTTCAATGGCCTGGAAAAACTCGACGATCACTTGCAGGCCCTGATTCCCGAAGACTGGCTGCGCAAGGAGTTCGAACGCTCGCTGAGCGCTGAAGAACGCGCGCAGATCCAGTCCCTGGGCGGCCTGGACAAGCTGATCGAAGAGTTCAAGAAACGCCTGGAAGAACAAAAGGAACGCCACGCCGGCGGCAACAAGTGGATCGGCACCGGCGGCACCAGCCCGTTCGGTTCCGGCGGTTTCAACCCCGAGGGCATCCGCGTGGGCGATGCCGGCCAGCGCCAGGGCAAGGCGGTCAAGGTCTGGGACCAGCGCGAGTACAAGAACCTCGATGATTCGGTGGAGCTGGGCACACGCAATATCAAGGTCGCGCTGCGCCGCTTGCGCAAATTCGCGCGTCAGGGTGCGGCCGAAGAGCTGGATATCGACGGCACCATCGACCACACCGCCCGCGATGCCGGCCTGCTGAATATCCAGATGCGTCCGGAACGGCGCAACACGGTCAAGTTGCTGTTGCTGTTCGACATCGGCGGCTCGATGGATGCCCATGTGAAGATCTGCGAGGAACTGTTCTCGGCCTGCAAGACCGAGTTCAAGCACCTGGAGTACTTCTACTTCCACAACTTTGTTTATGAGTCGGTGTGGAAGAACAACATGCGCCGCACCTCCGAGCGCACCTCGACCCAGGATTTGCTGCACAAGTACGGCGCCGACTACAAGGTGATCTTCATCGGCGACGCGGCCATGGCCCCCTACGAAATCACCCAGGCCGGGGGCAGCGTGGAGCACTGGAACGAGGAGCCGGGGTATGTATGGATGCAGCGGTTCATGGAGAAGTACAAGAAGCTGATCTGGATTAACCCGTACCCGAAAGATACCTGGGGCTATACCTCGTCGACCAATATCGTGCGCGATTTGATCGAGGACCAGATGTATCCGCTGACCTTGCGGGGGCTTGAAGAGGGGATGCGTTTTCTCTCTAAATAGGCGGTGAATTCACTGACGCTATCGCAGGCAAGCCAGCTCCCACATGGAATGCATTCACATACTTTACTGTGTGAGCGCAGTTTAAATGTGGGAACTGGCTTACCTGCAATGCCTTTAGCGGTTCGTAAATCGCTGCAAATAGCTCAGATGCTCACGGTGCGCCGTCTCTTGCATCACCGGCGCCAACCGCACCTTCTCCCCCGGCAAGCACTGCGCCAGGCGCGCCAATGACAACGGTGTCAACGCGCCCAATCGCGGGTAGCCACCAATCGTCTGCCGGTCATTGAGCAAGACAATCGGCTGCCCATCGGGCGGCACCTGAATCGCACCCAAGGGAATGCCTTCAGAGATCAACGACGGCCCCTGATGCTGCAACGGCGTGCCCAGCAAGCGCATACCCATGCGGTCGGCACGGCTGTCCAGGGTCCATTCGGTATTGAACACATCGAACAGACTCTGGCCACTGAACTGGCCGATCTGCGCGCCAAGGATCACCTCCAGGGACGCCGCTGGGGGCAACCGCTCAACAGGCAACTCCCGTAAATGAGTGCCCGTGCCGGAATACACCAGGGATGCGCCTTCAGCCAGGGCGCGGCCAAAACCATCCAGCCCGCCCAAGGCTTCACGTGCGACGCTGGCACAACTGCCCAGCACCTTGGGTGCATCAAAACCACCTGGCGCCGCCAGGTAAGCCCGCGCTCCACTGTGGGGTTGGGTGAAACGCAAACGCTGGCCTTTTTGCAGAATGAAACTACGCCCAGGGCTGATGGCACGCTCATCGATGTACGCCCCCAGGTCAGCACCGGCCAGGGCCAGCACGCAATAGTCCTCGGCCAGTACGGTAAAACCGCCCAAGGTGATTTCCACCACCGGCACATCCAATGGATTGCCCAGCAGCCAATTGGCCCAGGACATCGACACCCAATCCAGCGCGCCACCCTGGGTCACGCCCAGATGCCGCACACCAAAGCGCCCGGCATCCTGCAACAGGCATAACGCGGTGCTGGCCTCGATCAACAAGCGGCTCATGCCTGGGCCTCCAAGGGCGTGTCATCGCCACCCAGGTTGATAAATTCAGCACGTCCAATGGCTTCGAAACGCACGCTGTCGCCCGGCTGCACCAAGCTGTAGCCATCGCGCTCACGGTCGAACAATTTGGCCGGGGTGCGGCCAATCAGGTTCCAGCCGCCAGGGGATTCCACCGGATAGGCTGCGGTCTGCCGCTCGGCGATGCCGACACTGCCTGGCGCCACCCGTTTGCGCGGGGTGCCTAGACGTGGCGCGGCAAGCTGTTCTTCCACCAGCCCCATAAAGGCAAAACCCGGGGCAAACCCGAGGGCGAAGACCTGGTATTGATGCTGGCTGTGGCGGCGGATCACCTCGTTGACCTCAAGCCCGCTACGCCGTGCGAGCAAGGCCAGTTCAGGGCCGACGCTCAGGTCGTACCACACCGGCAATACATGACACTGCCCACTACCCTGGGCCTGTGGCTGCAAGTCCGTCAGAGCCTGATCGATCAATTCACGGGCCTGTGTCGGACTCAACGCCAGCAGGTCGTAATGCACCATCAGGGTCGTGTAGGACGGCACCAAATCCACCAGCGCTGCGCCAAACCCTTCACGCAACCGACGCGTAGCGGCGAGCATCCAGGGCATGTTGTCTTCAGCGATCACCTCAAACAGGCGCACCATCAAACAATCGATGGCCACTACTTCAATCCGTGGCTTCATTGTGGCCTCAACGCCTGGCGAATACGCTGCACCGCCGCCACCGAGCTGGCGTTATCGCCATGCACGCAAAGGGTGTTGGCCTGCAACAGCAGCGGGCTGCCATCGCTGGCGACCAGGGTTTCGCCACGGGCAATGGTCAGGGCTTGCTGGAGGATGACCTGCGCATCGTGATGCACAGCTCCCGGCAACTGGCGCGAGACCAGATGCCCGGCATTGTCGTAGGCACGGTCGGCAAAGGCTTCGAACCACAGGGTCACGCCGTACTCATCACCCAGGGCCTGGGCAGCACGATTGTCACGGGTGGCCATCAGCATCAACGGCAGGCTGGCGTCGTACGCTGCCACGGCCTGGATCACCGCGCGCAATTGCGCAGGCTTGGCCATCATGTCGTTGTACATCGCGCCATGGGGTTTGACGTAGCTGACACGACCGCCCTGGGCCCGGCAAATACCGTCGAGGGCACCGATCTGGTAATGCAGCAGGTCCTGGAGTTCCTGGGGCGCATACGCCATGGAGCGGCGGCCAAAGCCTGCCAGGTCCTGATAGGCCGGGTGCGCACCGATTTGCACGCCATGCTGCAGTGCCAGGGCGACAGTCTTGCGCATGATGCTCGGATCGCCAGCATGGAAACCGCAGGCAATATTGGCGCAATCAATGAATGGCATGACTTCGGCATCCAGACCCATGGTCCAGGCGCCAAAGCTTTCGCCGATGTCGCAATTCAGTAGCAGGCGGCTCACGGTGAGGACTCCTGTAGGCTTTATTTTTTTGTAGTGTGGGATCTTTTACCAAGATCCCGCAATGATGTTGTCCTGAGCCCCGACGACGCTTATCGTGAGACAGCCCGATTTTTGGCGCGCAGCCCCTGTTGCGTCCAACTAATAAAAACCGATCCATGCATAAGAAAAAGTTGATCCCATGAATTTGAAGTTCCTCGAAACCTTCGTCTGGGTGGCCCGGCTCAAGAGCTTCCGGCTGACGGCAGAGAAGCTGTTCACCACCCAGGCCTCGATCTCCAGCCGCATTGCGGTGCTGGAAAGCGAGCTGGGGGTGAAGCTGTTCCTGCGTGACTCACGAGGTGTGAGCCTGACCCCGGACGGGGTGAAGGTGCTCGATTATGCCGAGCAGATGATGGTCACCATGCAGGGGCTCAAGCAGTCGCTGGAAACCACCAGCAGTAAGGTCGGACGGATCCGTATCGGCGCGATGGACACCGTGATCCACACCTGGCTCAGCCCGCTGGTGACCGAGTTGATGGACCATTTTCCGCTGGTGGAAATCGAACTGGTGGCCGATACCGCGCTGAACCTCTGCGATCAGTTGCAAAAAGGCTTTCTCGACCTGATCCTGCAAACCGACCTGCTGCGCCAGGAATCAGTGCGCAGCCTGGATCTGGCCAGCCACCCCATGGGCTGGATCGTCGCCAGCCATTCGATCTATAACCGTGACTACGCCTCCCTCGCCGAGCTGGCCCAGGAACGGATCATCACCTACTCGAAAAACTCTCATCCACACCAGGACGTATTGAGCCTGATGCAGGCCCATGGCGTAGCGGCACCGCGCATGAACTGTGTGAACTCGGTGTCGGCCATCACTCGCTTGCTGCGCGATGGTTTCGGTATTGGCGCGTTGCCACCGGTGCTGGTCAGCGAGGAATTGGCGCGCGGCGAGTTGATAGTGCTTCCCATGGCGCAGCGTTTGCCGAACCTGCAGGTGGTGGTGTCGTGGCGGGTGGGAGTGGAGTTGGTGGAGGAGATGGTTGCGTTGTGCCAGAGCGTCGTGGCGCGATATGCCGAGGAAGTGGGTGAAGAGCGCATGGTGCTCAGTCAACCACTCTCACTGAAGAAACCCGATTAAACCTGTGGGAGCGGGCTTGCTCGCGATAGCGGTGGATCAGTCAATGTATCCGGCGACTGAAATACCGCTATCGCTGGCAAGCCAGCTCCTACACAAGCCCAGCTCCACAGTTGGATTTTCGGCGTACTTAAAGGCCCTTGAGGTCCCGCTCTTCAATCGGCCGGCTCTGGCGCAAACGCTTGCCGCCCAGCACCACCCAGTCGATCAGGCGGAACAGGCATTCCAGGCCGAACGACAACAGCATCGCCCCGCCCAGGCCCCAGCCCATGGCTTCGGGGGTCAGGAGGATCTGGTAGCTGTAGCCATTCCAGGTCTCCTTGCGGATATCCGGGTCGGCGGCCACCGCCACCTGCAAGGCGCGGATGTACCACGGCCCCTGCATGGCCTGGAACTGCTTGTCCAATGCCACCTGGCGATCGAGCAAGCTGCCGAGGCTGTTGGCATCGCTGCGGAACACCGGATCCTCGCTGACACGGTAATGCGCCACCAGGGCCTGTAAGTCGCCATTGAAGAACTGCTGAGCGGTGCTTTCAAAACCGCGCAGGCCGGTCTGGGCTTCGATCAAATGGGCTTCGACGCGCTTGGCGTAGTCGTTGATGAACCCCGGGACTTGCACCCCGACCAACAAGCCGATGGCAAACAACACCAGTCGCAGATAGCTGAGCAACATAGTCGACGTCCTTATTCGGTTGTGCCCTGGCTGACGCATTCGCCGCGCCGCCACAGGCTCCACTGGCCGGGCTCGTAGCGGGTCCAGGTCTCGTTTTCGGTCAAGGGTTCGGTGGCAATCACCGTCACCACATCGTTGGGAGTCGTTTCAGCCTGAAAATCGACGATCACGTCGACATCTTTCAGGCGCGCGGGGCCAAAAGGCGCACGACGGGTAATCTGTGCCAGTTTGGTCGAGCAGTAGCAAAACAGCCAATCACCATCACTGAGCAGGCAGTTGAACACACCCTTGCTGCGGTATTCGGCACAGGCGGCGATCAGGTCAGGCAGCACCTGTTCGATATCCACCGGCTCGGGAAACGCCTCGCGGATACGGTTGAGCAGGTCGCAGAATGCCGCTTCGCTGTCGGTATCCCCCACCGGTCGGTAGAACGTGGCCTGGGGCGTGAAGTCTGCCAATTGGCCGTTATGCGCGAAACACCAGTTGCGCCCCCACAGCTCACGCACGAACGGATGGGTATTGGACAGGCTCACCTTGCCCACGTTGGCCTGGCGGATATGGCCAATCACCACTTCACTCTTGATCGGATAACGCTGCACCAGCAGCGCGACTTCCGACTCACTGCTGGCGGCCGGGTCCTGGAACAGCCGCAGGCCACGGCCCTCGTAGAAGGCAATGCCCCAGCCATCGCGATGCGGACCGGTGCGCCCACCACGCTGCATCAGCCCGGTGAAGCTGAACACGATATCGGTCGGTACGTTGGCACTCATGCCCAATAATTCACACATGCCAGGACTCTCGATGCAGGGCAGACAACGTTAAAGGCGCGGTTCGACCCGCATGCCTTCGACAGGGGCCGGCGGACGGCCATAGGGCTCGTCGTCCTCAGGCTCGGCCGCGACCGCTGCCGCAGCGGCGGCCTTCTCTTCGCGACGGGCCTTGGCAGCACGCTCGATGGGCCAGCGAATCAGCACAAAGACCAGGTACAGGCCAAAGGCGATCATCGCGTACATGAGCAAATCGGAAATCGCCCGCCAGGCGTTATTACCCACTTTGAGCAGCAGATCCAGGGCGGTGATGGCCACGGCAGGGGCAAACTGCTCCTTGACCGGATCGACAATGGTCGGGCTCAACAGCAGCACCGCCATCAGCAACCGCAGCGGTTCGCGCAGCCAGCGCCAGATCCAGCGGGTCAGGCGAAACCACACCAACAGGCAGCCCAAAGCGGCGAAGGCGTAGAGGCCCCAAGCGGTCAGATAGTCGTTCTCGGTCATGGTGTCCATGGCAAGGTAGGCAAACAGGCCCGTATGATAACGGCTTTTCCGTGCCACGGCTGCAATGCCGTCGGCCCACTGCCAGACAGAGAGTGATCCATGCCTCCATCGACCCACATCACTGCTGCCCCGATTGCCCGCAGCGCCCCAGGCCAGGACCCGTATGCCTGGTTGCAGGAACGCGACAGCAGCGAGGTGCTCGACTACCTCAAGGCCGAAAACGCCTGGCAGGAGGCGCAGCTTGAAGATCAAAAAGAGCTGCGCGAAACTCTGTTTCAAGAGATTAAGGGGCGCATCCTCGAAACCGACCTGTCACTGCCCTCGCCCTGGGGGCCATACCTGTATTACACGCGCACCACCGCCGGTGACGAATACGCACGCCATTACCGCTGCCCACGCCCGGCCGATGACAGCCAGCAGATCGATGAACACGCCGAAGAACTGCTGCTGGACCCCAACGTCCTGGCCAATGGCGGCTTTTTCTCCCTTGGCGCCTTCAGCATCAGCCCGGACCACAAGCGCCTAGCCTACAGCCTGGACACCAACGGCGAAGAGATCTACACCCTGTACGTGAAGGAATTGTCTTCGGGCAAGGTCAGCGAACTGGCCTTCGAAGACTGCGACGGCAGCATGACCTGGGCCAACGACAGCCTGACGCTATTTTTCGGCGAGCTGGACGAGACTCATCGCCCACACAAGCTGTATCGCTATCACCTGGACGGTACCGCTGCCGAAGAAGTGTTCCACGAGCCCGACGGACGTTTCTTCCTGCATTGCTACCGCTCAAGCTCCGAACGCCAACTGCTGCTGTCCCTGGGCAGCAAGACCACCAGTGAAATCTGGGCCCTGGACGCCGAGCAGCCGCAACAGGCGTTTGCCTGCCTGGCGCCACGGGTTGAAGGTCATGAGTACGATGTCGACCACGGCAAGCTGAATGAACAGTGGACCTGGTTTATCCGCAGCAACCGCGACGGCATCAACTTTGCGCTGTTCCAGGCGGCTGACAACGCCGGCGTGCCCAGCGAAGACCAGTGGCAAAACCTGATCGCCCACGATAACGCAGTGATGCTTGATGGCGTTACCCTCAACGCCCGGGCCATGACCCTGAGCCTGCGTATCGGCGGCCTGCCGGTGATCGACGTGCACCCACAAGGCCTGCCGAGCTATCGTGTGGAACTGCCAGACGCGGCCTACAGCCTGTACGTGCAAAACAGCCTGGAATTCGACAGCGACAAGATCCGCCTGCGCTATGAGGCGCTGAATCGCCCGGCCCAGGTTCGCCAGTTGGAACTGGCCAGCGGCGTGCAACACGTGCTCAAGGAAACCCCGGTACTGGGCGTATTCAATGCCGACGACTATGTCAGCCAGCGGCTGTGGGCTACCTCGGCCGATGGCACCCAAGTGCCGATCAGCCTGGTGGTCAGGCGCGACCAGGTGGGCCAGCCAACACCGCTGTACCTGTATGGCTACGGCGCTTACGGCTCAAGCCTCGACCCGTGGTTTTCCCATGCGCGCCTGAGCCTGCTGGACCGCGGCGTGGCGTTTGCGATTGCCCATGTGCGCGGCGGCGGCGAATTGGGCGAAGCCTGGTACCGCGCCGGCAAGCAGGAGCACAAACAAAACACCTTCAGCGACTTTATTGCCTGCGCCGAGCACTTGATCGCCCAGGGCCTGACCACCTCAGAGCAGTTGGCCATCAGTGGTGGCAGCGCCGGTGGGCTGTTGATCGGTGCCGTGCTCAACCAGCGCCCGGAACTGTTCCAGGCGGCGATTGCCGAAGTGCCGTTCGTCGATGTGCTCAACACCATGCTCGACCCGGACCTGCCGTTGACCGTCACCGAATATGACGAATGGGGCAATCCCCAGGAACCCGAGGTGTACGCGCGGATCAAGGCCTATGCGCCCTACGAAAACGTCAGCGCCCAGGCCTACCCGGCGATGCTGGTGATCGCCGGCTACAACGACAGCCGTGTGCAGTACTGGGAGGCGGCCAAATGGGTGGCCAAGCTGCGTGCGACCAAGACCGACGACAACTTGCTGCTGCTCAAGACCGAACTGGGTGCCGGCCACGGCGGCATGAGCGGGCGCTACCAGGGCCTGCGTGACGTAGCCCTGGAATACGCCTTTGTGTTCAAGGCCCTGGGGCTGGTTTAAGACCCCGCCGCCGGCGCCTTCGGCTTGCTGTCGTTTTGCTGCAGGCCGGGCAAGGTCTGGTCCTTCGGCGGCTTGGGCATTTCAATCGGCGGCAACAAAGGCGCCCCAGTCCCTTGTGGCTTGGGTGCCGTCGGCGGTGTGACTTGCGGATACGGCGTCGGCGTTGCGGTACCCGGTGCACCCGTGGTGGTCGCCGGTGTGTTCGGCACGGCTTGCAACTCCTGGGCGTGCGCAGCACCCAATGTGAGCACACTTCCTACAATGACCGCTAGAATGCTGCACTTCATCGATGGCTCCATGGCCTGACTGTTAACCAGTCCCAAGGCTACTCCCAACCGCGCAAGAATGCCCTTCCCAATGAGATTTCCATGAAACGTTTCGTGCTGCTCGACACCACTCCGATCCCCGATAACGGCGGCGCCCTGTGCCTGTTCGAGTACGGCGAAGATTTTGTGATCAAGATCCAGGGCGGTGACGGCGGGCAATTGATGAACACGCGCATGCACGGTTCCGAAGATGCCCTGGCAGAGATTCCCTGCCGCAAGGTCGCCGGTCGTCCAGGCTCGCGGGTGTTGATTGGCGGCCTGGGCATGGGTTTTACCCTGGCTTCGGCGCTCAAGCACCTGGGCAAGACGGCCGAAGTGGTAGTGGCTGAGTTGGTACCTGGCGTAGTGGAATGGAATCGCGGCCCGCTTGGAGAAAAATCCGGCAACCCGTTGCAGGACCCACGCACCGTAATCCGCCAGGAAGACGTGGCCAAGGTGCTGCAAGCCGAGCCCCAGGGCTTTGATGCGATCATGCTCGACGTCGATAACGGCCCCGAAGGCCTGACACAAAAAGCCAACAGCTGGCTGTATTCCGCCGGTGGCCTCAGCGCCTGCGCCAAGGCCCTGCGTCCAAAAGGCGTGCTGGCCGTGTGGTCAGCCAGCGCCGACAAGCAGTTCAGCGACAAACTGCGCAAGGCCGGCTTCAAGGCCGAGGAAGTGCAAGTCTTCGCCCATGGCAACAAGGGCACCCGGCATACCATCTGGATTGCCGAGAAGCTCAAGGGCTGAGGTAAATTGCCAGGCGAGCAGCTAGAATCAACGTCACCCGTGATCTATCCAATAAATAAATGAACAGGAGCCATGATGAGCTCGACCAACCCGCCCTCCCACACCGCCAAGCTGGACCGTATCCTCGCCGATGCCCAGCGCGACCGGGAAATGGGCTATCGCGACAAAGCCCTGAAAATGTACCCCCACGTGTGTGGCCGCTGCGCCCGTGAATTCGCCGGCAAGCGCCTCAGCGAACTGACCGTGCACCACCGTAACCACAACCATGACGACAATCCCCAGGACGGCTCCAACTGGGAGTTGCTGTGCCTGTACTGCCACGACAACGAACACTCGCGCTATACCGACCAACAGTATTTTGGCGAAGGCTCCACCAGCAGCCCGACCATTGCCAAAGCCACGCACAACCCGTTTGCCGCGTTGGCCGGGCTGATGAAAAAAGACAGCTAAAAGCATGAAGCTGCAAGCCACAAGAAAAAGCCGCCCCGCTTTTTAACTTGCCGCTTGCAGCTTGCCGTTATAATGCTGCCTTTTTAAGGCATCCCCGTGGGCAATAAACGCTACAGCTGCATCGGTCTGTACAACCCCAAATCCCCCGAAAACGTCGGCTCGGTCATGCGCGCCGCCGGCTGCTATGGCGTGGCTTCGGTGTTCTACACCGGTAAACGCTATGAGCGGGCCCGGGACTTTATTACCGACACCAAGAAGGTCCACCACGACATCCCGCTGATCGGCATCGACGACCTGAAAAAGATCCTGCCCCTGGGCTGTATTCCGGTCGCCGTGGAGCTGGTGGACGGTGCCCGACCGCTGCCGGAATACACCCATCCTGATCGTGCGCTGTACATTTTCGGCCCCGAAGACGGCTCCCTCGACAAAGAGATTCGTGACTGGTGCGAAGATGTGATCTACATCCCGACCACCGGTTGCATGAACCTCGCGGCCACCGTCAATGTGGTGCTCTACGACCGCCTGGCCAAGGGCAATAACACCCGTTCGGGCCCCAAATACTGAGTTTTCGGGAACATCCGCGACCCGCGCGCAGTCAGTTGCATATCAATGGCCCTTTGTTGGAGACAGACCATGAGCGACAGCAAACCCCTGAAACCTGTGATTGAATCGACGCCGTTCCAGACCCAGCCGACCCAGAACGTGCAAGGCTGGGAGCGCATTGGCTCGCTGGCCGGTGGCGTGGTGATGATGGGCAAGGGCATTCGCCGAGGTGGCTTTTTCGGCCTGATTCAGGTGGCGATTGGCGGCGTGGCACTGGCGCGCGGGATCAGCGGCCATAGTTCGGCCAAGTCGCTGCTGGAGAAAAGCCGCCGGGATATGAACAATGTGCGGACCAAGATCGAACGCGCCGGCGAGGAGTTGAAAAACCTCAAGACCCGCGCTGAAGTGGCTACCGAAAAAACCACCCACTGACACCCAATCAAACTGTAGGAGCTGGCTTGCCAGCGATGCAGGCACCTCGGTCCATCAGGCACACCGAGGTGATGCTATCGCTGGCAAGCCAGCTCCTACACGGGCCTTCTCGGTCAGTGCAGCAGCTTGCTGTCGAGTACCACTGACGATTCGCCGATCACGCTTTCAGCCAACTGCACAAACGCCTTGGTACTGATGCTATCCAAACGCATCAGTGCCTGCGTCAGGTCATCCAGGGAGCGCTTATTGTGGGTTTTCAGGCGAATCTCGCGATCCAGTTCCTGCAACACCACCACCGCCCGCGCCACCGTGGCACCGCTGACGTGCTCGCCGCGCAAGGTCGTCACACCCTTGCCGTCCTTGCTCAAGCGCGCCTGTATCGCCACATAACGCTCATCGCTGATACCGCCTGCGCGCCGCAATAACTCGATAGCGTAATACTCCGAAAGGCCTTCGCTGATCCAGTCACTGCCTTGATGGTCATTGAACCGGCCAATGGCCTGCACCACCTCGCGGATCAACGGGCTGCTGCCATTTTCGCTGACCAGCGGCGTACGGCTATTGAGATAGATCGAATCGCGTCCGGAGAACACGCCACGGCGCATCGGGTCGCTGGCACCCACCACCAGCAACTTGGCCGGGTGCCGGGGGAACGCCGCTTGTACCTGGGGCCAGACGAACGTCAGCAACGTCAGCACATCCATGCGGCGCATGGCCTGGCCCTTGGGCGAGGTCACGGTGATTTCGGTTTCGCCCAGGCGCACCCTGCGGCTGCCCAGGTTACCGGCGAGCATCCAGCCGGTGGGACGGTCGAACAGGCGGGACACATTGTCGATGCGGAATTTGTGCTTGCCAATGCGTGGCCAGGGGGTCTCGACACTTTTCCAGCCCGCCGGCAGCTCAAAGGTCAGCCGCGACACCAGCTCCACACCGTCCTGCTGGTCAAGACGCGCCGCAGGCACCAGGTCTTCACCACGAAACAGCGCCCAACCGGGCGTCATGCGTGACTCGTAGATGCCGGCCTTGCGCGCATGGCTCAGGCGCACGCGGTAGGTCAGGCTGGCCTTGTCGGCGCCCGGCTGCCACAGGCCACGACTGGCCCCCGCGTCAGGCCTGACCTGCCACTGGCCGTCGGCCTTGAAATCGCTGTAGTCACCGTCGCGGCCCAAGTCGAAGTCCAGGCTGCGCACCGCCGAGCCCTGGGACAGGCTTAAACGGACTTCGGCCTGATCGCTCTGGGGCAAGAGTTTGACGTGATAATCGAGGTCGACTTTTTTCGCCGACCACGCCGCCGCGCTCAACCCCAACAACAGCAGACTCACCGCCAGCTTGGCTTGGACCGTCATACGCTCTCCTTTTCAGCCTGCGCGGAAAATCAGGTAATCCTCCCAATCGTCCTCGGGCACGCTGCCTTCGCTGAGCATGCGTCCGGACTGGGAAATGCGTTCGTGGTGCACGGCATCGCGGTCACCGCAAACCAGGTGGTGCCAGAGCGGCAAGTCCTTGCGCTCACTCACCAGGCGATAGCCGCAAGTCGGCGGCAGCCATTTGAACTGATCGGCCTGGCCCGGCGTGAGCTGGATGCAATCAGGTACCGAGTCGCGACGGTTAGGATAGTCGGTGCACTGGCAGGTGTTCAGGTCCAGCAGTTTGCAGGCGATACGCGTGTAATAGACGCTGTTGTCGTCTTCGTCTTCGAGCTTTTGCAGGCAGCACAGGCCACAGCCGTCGCACAGCGACTCCCATTCCTCCTGGTCGAGGTGCTCAAGGGTTTTGCGTATCCAGAAAGGTTCGACTTTGGCGGCCATGGCTCTACATCAGTTTCGGTAGGTGAAAAGGCCGCCAGTCTAGTGCCCAAGCCCCCTGGGGCCAAGCGCTTACGACTGCCGGTAGGGCAAGACTTGTCAGGCGCGCAGTGGCGAAGTAGCTTTGAAGGCCGTTTTTTCTCCAGGATCCGCTGATGAGCACTGAGCCACGTATTGCCGATTATCCGATCCACCCGCAGTTCACCGAGCGCTGGTCGCCGCGTGCGTTTACTGGCGAGAGCATCCCGGTGGAAACCCTGCTGAGCTTCTTCGAAGCGGCGCGCTGGGCGCCTTCGGCCTATAACTCGCAGCCATGGCGCTTTCTCTACGCGCGTCGCGATACACCAGACTGGGAACGTTTCCTGGGTTTGCTCAACGAATTCAACCGGAGCTGGGCGCAACATGCATCGGCACTGGTCATCGTGGTCTCGAAAACCGATTTCGCGGTACCGGGCGCCAGCGAAGAAACTCCAGCGCTGTGGCACACCTTTGACACCGGTTCGGCCTGGGGCCACCTGGCGCTGCAAGCCAGCATCAGCGGCTGGCACACCCATGGCATGGCCGGTTTCGATCAGGAACTGACCCGCAAGGAGCTGAAAATTCCCGAGGGTTATGCGCTGCATGCGGCGGTCGCCGTGGGCAAGCTGGGGGACAAGGCCACCCTGGCCGACTACCTGCAAACCCGGGAAGCCCCAAGCCCGCGCCGCCCGTTGAGCGAGTTGGTAGCGGCAGGTGATTTCAGCCTGTAACACGCTGTAGGAGCTGGCTTGCCGGCTCCTACAGGGTCAGTAACCGCGCTCGAAACTCACTTCGCCGCGCAACGCATCCTTGGCCTGATAAGCCCGCAGGTTCTCGACAAACAGCGCCACCATCAAGCGCGGGCAGGTCGGCGCCGAGCTATGGCCCGTCAACAGCAAGCCCCAGGCGGTCCAGAACGGATGGCGCTGTGGCAGTGGTTCCTGACGGCAAACGTCGATCACCGCCCCGGCCAGGTGCCCTTCTTTCAGGGCCTCGACCAGATCGGCATCGACCACCGCCACACCACGCCCAACGTTGATAAACAGCCCCGTCGGCTTGAACTGCTTGAACAGCGCAGCATCGTACAGATCGTGGGTATTGGGCGTGTTGGGCAGCAGGTTGACTACATAATCCACCTCGCCCACCAGGCGACCCAGTTGATCCGGCCCGGCCACCTCGATAAACGGGGCCTGCTCCCGGGCTTCGCTGGCAATGCCGTACAACTCCACGCCAAAGGGCAGCAGGAACTGCGCCACGCTCTGGCCGATATCACCGGTGCCAACGATCAGCACCTTGCGCCCCGCCAGGCTCTGGCCCATGCGGTTATCCCATTTGCGCTCGACCTGACTGACCAGCCGCGCCAGCACTTCACGCTCGTGACCGAGCATGTAGGTGAGCACGTACTCGGCCATCACCTGGCCAAAAATGCCGACCGCGCGGGTGAGCCGATAATCGCGTGGCAAACCATCGGCCAGCAGCGGCGTGATGCCGGCCCAGGTCGATTGCAGCCACTGCGGGTGGTGGCCCTGGCGCAGCAGGGTTGCCAGCAGGTCCGGCTGGCCCAGCCACACCGGGCAATCGGCGGCCAGGCGCGACAGTTCGGCCGAGTCGCCACTGGTCAGGACTTCAAGATCCGGCGCCGCTTCGCGCAGCAGCCGGGCATACAGCGGGTGGTCCTGTTCTGCAATCAGAACGCGCATGGTTCAAACCTTTCAAAAACAGTGCAGGCGGCCGCCGGCAGCAAACTACTGCTGAACTCGGGGCTCGCCAGGTCATTCGATTCAAACGTGTCCCGAACGGGGCACGGGTCGATCACATCGGGTCGTTACGGCGCAGCAGTTCTTCGGGCAGGTGTTCGATGTACTCGTCATCCGGCGGTGGCATCTGCAGGTGGTAGCCCTGCTTTTGCAGGTTGGCCAGGACCGCCACGATATCTTCCTGCTGCAGCTTGCGTTCCGGCGTCAGCACCAGGTTGAACGCGTGGACAGGCTTGCCGAACACCGTCAGCAGGCCTTCGGGCACGCGCTCCAGGGCATCGCTCTTGAGCACGTAGAGGTACATGCCGGCGCGTTTCGGGCTGCGGTAGATGGAACAAATATGTTTCAAGGCTGTTCTCCGGCAGTGGCCAGGCTGTCCAGCAGCGCCTGGCCCATCAACTCGCGGCGCCAGCCACGCAGCGAGTCAGGCAATTGGTAAGGCCCATCGGGGTAGCCACTCTTGACCAGCGCCTCAAGGGTTTTCTTGCGCAGCATCAGCTCCGGGGCCATGTCCAGACGTTCGGCGAAGGTCTGGCCCAGGGCGCGCAGTTGCTTGATCAGCACCGCGGCATCCACCGGCAACGGCTCAGGCACGGCTGGCGGCCATTGGTCCATCGACACGCTGGCGGCACGCTTGATCAGGCCCAGCAGGAACTCGCCGTCCTGGCGCACGGTGCGCGGGTGCATATCTTCGATTTTGCCCAGGGCGGCGAGGTTATCCGGCTGCGACTTGGCCAGGGGCCATAGCGAGTGTTCGCGGATGATACGGTTGCGTGGCAGGTCGCGGGCGCGGGCTTGCTGCTCGCGCCAGGCGCACAGCTCACGCAGCACGGCGAGCTGGGCACGGGACAGTTTCCAGGCCAGCTTGGCGTCGCGGTAGACATCAAAAGGGTCGATTTCTCGACGCAGGTTGGCCACCAGTTCGGCGCCATCTTTCAGGACCCAGGCGTATTTTTCGTCGGACAGTTGCGGGCGCAGGCGTGTGTAGACTTGCGCCAGGTGCACCGCGTCTTCGGCGGCGTAACTGACCTGGGTCTCGGACAATGGCCGCTGCAGCCAGTCCGAACGGGTCTCGCCCTTGGGCAAGTCGATGTCGAGCACCGCTTGCACCAGGCGCGAGTAGCCCATGGAGAAACCGAGGTTCAGGTAGGCGGCGGCCAGTTGGGTGTCGAACAATGGCACCGGCAGGCTGCCAGTCAGGCGCAGCAGCACTTCCAGGTCTTCGCTGCAGGCGTGCACCACCTTGATCACCGCCGGGTTTTCCAGCAAGGCGGCCAACGGTTGCCAGTTATCGATGGTCAGGGGGTCGATCAGATAAGCACTGATACCGTCCCCGATCTGGATCAACCCGGCGATGGGATAGAAGGTATCGACCCGCATGAATTCGGTGTCGAGGGCGACGAATGGCAACTGCTGCCATTTGGCGCAATGCTGGCCGAGGCTATCGTTGTCGCAGATCCAGTGAATATCGATGGCCACACGGCTCTCCCTTGAAGAATGGCGCGCAGTATATATCGCCCGAGGGTCTTTCGAGCACCCGCAGTGTGCCAGCCATCATGAAAACTCTGACAGGAGACGAAGAATAGCCCGACAGTTGAGGGTTATCCTCGTTTACGCAACACATAAACCCGCCACAAGGCCGAGCCGGGCATGAACTCTTGCTGGTTCAGCACAGTGAAGCCTGCCTGGCGAAACTCCGCTTCCACCTCGACGCGATGGGACAGCATGGGTTGCCCCGCACCTGCGGGATGGCGTTGACAATGGCGGCTGTCGCTGTCCACCGAGACAATCAGCGTGTCGCGGCTGACCCGGTGAAACTCGCGCAACAGTGCCAATCGCGCATCGGCCGTGGGGACGTGGCGAAACAGTTCCAGGCAAAAAATGCAGTCCACCGCGTTGGCCGACAGACCGATGGCGAATGCCGAACCCTGGAACGTCTTGACCCGCCGCAAAAATGTCGCGCCGTGGTGGCTCATGGCGTGGTCGAGCATGGCCTGGGAAGGGTCCGAGGCGAGGATCACGCGATTACTGTGTTCGGCCAGCACCGGCCAGAAGCGCCCCGCCCCACAAGCCAGGTCCAGCAACAGCCCGGGCTCCCCCGCGACTTTAAGGGCGTGGCGCACCAGGCGCTCGTCGCGCCATGACCACAAGCGCCGCAGCAAACCGGGCGGCCGCGTGTCGCCACAGACCCGCGCGTGATCACGATCACAGCGCGCGGCAAACTCAGCCTCAATGGACGACGGGGGTTGTGGCGACATCACGGGACTCATGTAGATGAACCGGTCTCTACGGACACTGGATCTTGAGCTTAACCACCCCCGCGTGAAAAAAAGGTCGAAAGGTTCATCATCACGCCTGGTGCAGATACCAGCGCCAGTCCTGCTCGCCCACCTCGCCCATGAACTGCCGGTACTCGGCCCGCTTGACCGCCAGGTACACACCGAGGAACTCCTGGCCGAACGTTTCACGCGCCCAGGCCGAGCCTTCCAATGCACGCAAGGTGGTCAGCCAGTCGGTGGGCAGCAGCTCCTTGGCCTGGGCATAGCCGTTGCCTTCAACCGGGGTTCCGGGGTCGCGCTGTTCGCGAATACCACGGTGAATACCGGCCAGGATCGCCGCCGCTGCCAGGTACGGGTTGGCATCGGCGCCGCAGATCCGATGCTCGATATGCCGCGAATACGCAGGGCCTCCCGGCACCCGCAGGCTCACCGTGCGATTGTCGACACCCCAGGTGGCCGCCAGCGGCGCGTAGCTGTTGCTTTGGAAGCGCCGGTAGGAGTTGGCGTTGGGGCAGAACATCAAGAGCGTATCGAGCAAGGTGCTGAGCATCCCGCCGACTGCCTGGCGCAGCAGCGGCGTACCGTCAGGGGCCTCACTGGCAAACAGGTTGTTGCCGTCGGCATCTGCCAGGCTGACGTGCATGTGCATGCCGGTGCCGGCCAGGTCATCGAACGGCTTGGCCATGAAACAGGCGGTCATCCCATGCTTGTGGGCCACGCCCTTGACCAGGCGTTTGTAACGCACCGCCTCGTCCATCGCCTGCAAGGCATCGCTGCGATGCTCCAGGGTGATCTCCACCTGGCCGGGGGCGTATTCGGAAATCGCCGTGCGCGCGGGAATGCCTTGCAGTTTGCAGGCGCTGTACAGGTCAGCCAGAAACGGCTCGATCTGTTCCAGCTCGCGCAGGCCATAGACCTGGGTCGAGCGTGGGCGGCCGCCATCCACATCCCGCGCCGGTTGCGGGCGGCCATTGCTGTCGGGTTTCTGGTCGAGCAGGTAGAACTCCAGTTCCGCCGCCATCACCGGGTAATAACCATCGGCCTTGAGCCCGTCGATGACCCTGGACAGCAGATGCCGGGGATCGGCAACCGTCGCCGGCAGGCCTTCTTCAGGGTGCATGCTGACCTGCACTGCGGCGGTGGGAATCAACCGCCACGGCATGCGTTGCAAACTGCCGCTGATCGGGTAGGCACGGCAATCGATATCGCCCACTTCCCACACCAGGCCGGAGTTTTCCACGTCATCGCCATTGAGGGTCAGGCCAAGAATGGTACTGGGCAGCGGCCGACCACTCGCGTAGACCGCCAGCAGTTCATCACGGTGCAGCAACTTGCCCCGGGGCACGCCGTTGCTGTCGAGGATGAACAGTTCGAACATCTCGATATCGGGGTTGTGATCAAGAAAGGATTGGGCTTCGTGCAGGCTGGCAAAGACGGTACTCATGGCAACTCTCTTACGTTTGCGTCAGGCAGGCACGCACGACGGCGCGCCCCGGAGGTGGGCAATCAGCGTAAGGAGGTGGTATCCGGCGGGCGCGCATGGCGACAGTGCCACAGCGCCCAAAAGGCCAGTTCGGAAGGCAGTGCATCAATGTCCATCCGACATACCGGGCGGCTGGGCGCGATGGCGCCAGGCGAGGCCTCGGGGTGAGTGTCGGGGGAACCGTCCATGCAGTGATCACAGTGAAGAGATGAGTGGCAGCGTCACATGCCGGGTCAGTCCATTAAATTCAGTCTTGATGGAGTTCACTCTCGCAATCGCTAAACATTCGCCACGTACTCGCCAATTCGACAAACGCCCCGCATGCCGCACTGCGATAGGCGCCCTTGCGACTGAGCAGGGCCACCGTGCGCTGCGCCAGCGCCGGACGCAGTTGCACCGCGTGCAAGCCTTGCTGGGTCTGCGCCACTTCCCGGGGCAGGATCGTCGCCAGGTGGGTGTGGCGGATGATCTCAATCACGGCACTGATTGAGTTGGCCTCCATGGCAATCTGCGGTTTTATCGCCAGCGTGCGGCAATAGTCATCGATGTAACGACGCGTCGCAAAGTCGGCGTTCAACAGCACCAAGGGTTGCTGCTGGAAGTCCGCCAGCTTGAGCCACTGCTTGCGATTCAGGCTTGGATGGCTGGCGCTGGCCACCAGGCTCAACGCCTCGACAAACAACGCCTGGCAGGCAATGTCCGGCATGTGCTCACCGGTGAAGCCAAGGCCAATGTCCAGCAAGTCCTCGGTCAATGCATGCTCAAGGCGATCCTGGGTCATTTCCTCGACGCTGACGCTAATCCCCGGATACAAGCGATAGAACTGGGCCAGCAGCGGCCCGATCAGGTACGCGGTAAAGGTCGGGGTCATGGCCAGGCGCAAATTGCCCCGGCTCAGGTCCTGCACGTCGTGCATGGCGCGGGTACCGGCCTGCAGGTCCTGCAACGCCAGGCGCGCAAACCGCACATAGGCCTGGCCCGCGTCGGTCAGGCTGACAGTACGGCCGGAGCGATCGAGCAACGGTGCCCCGAGGGTCTCTTCCAACTGCTTGATCTGTTGCGACAAGGTCGGCTGCGACACATGCAGTGCCTCGGCCGCCCGCGTGAAGTTGCGGTGGTCGGCGACGGCCAACAGGTAGCGGATATGGCGCAACAGCATAAAAACCTCTCCAGCTATAGGTACTGCTTATAGAAACTATAACAAGCCAGTCTTGGACGCTATAGCCTGAAACTTCCATCCTTGCCCCATCAGCGACGCAAGGAGAACCACCATGCAGCATCTCATCGACGGCTTTCGCAAGTTCCAGGGTGAAGCCTTCAGCCAGCGCAGCGACCTGTTCAAACAACTGGCCACCACGCAAAAACCCGGCACGCTGTTTGTGTCCTGCTCAGACAGCCGCGTAGTCCCGGAGCTGTTGACCCAGCAAGAACCCGGCGATCTGTTTGTAATCCGTAACGCCGGCAATATCGTGCCCTCCTACGGCCCGGAACCGGGCGGTGTCTCGGCCACGGTGGAATATGCCGTGGCCGTCCTGGGGGTCAGCGACATCGTGATTTGCGGTCATTCCGATTGCGGCGCCATGACGGCCATCTCCACCTGTAAATGCCTGGATCACTTGCCCGCCGTGGCCAATTGGCTGCGTCATGCCGAATCGGCCAAGGTGATCAACGCCGCACGCACCCATGCCTCGGCAGCCGAGCGACTGGACGCCCTGGTGCGGGAAAACGTAGTCGCGCAACTGGCCAATCTCAAGACGCACCCCAGCGTTGCACTGGCGCTGGAGCAAGGCCGGCTGAACCTGCACGGCTGGGTCTATGACATCGCAAGCGGCGGCATCAATGCCCTGGATGGCCGCACCGGGCGCTTTATTTCCCTGCTGGACCACCCGCAGACCCGCGCGCACGCCGCCTGAACGTTATTCAAACCAAGAGGAAACCATCATGTTGCAATCCCAATTTTCCCAAACCCCACGCCTGGCCCTGGCCGACACCGTGATCGACATCAAGGCCCGCAAGAGCCTGTCCTGGCAGGACCTCACCGACGGCACCGGCCTGAGCCTGGCGTTCGTCACCGCCGCCCTGCTTGGCCAGCACCCGCTGCCCAAGGACGCCGCCGATGGGGTGTGCGACAAACTTGGCCTGGACGCGGACGCCAGTCGCCTGCTGCAAAGCGTGCCTCTGCGCGGCAGTATCCAGGGCGGTATTCCAACGGACCCGACCGTGTACCGCTTCTATGAAATGCTGCAGGTCTATGGCTCAACCCTCAAAGCCCTGGTCCACGAGCAGTTTGGCGACGGCATCATCAGCGCCATCAACTTCAAGCTGGACATCAAGAAGGTCGAGGACCCGGACGGCGGTTCCCGCGCGGTGATTACCCTGGACGGTAAATACCTGCCAACCAAGCCGTTCTGATTTGCCGACAACCGTCTACGCTCTTGAAACATTGACAAGAACGAGGGACGGGTAATGAAGGCAATGCTCCGAACCACCTGGCTGTTGCTGTTGCTGTGTTTCAGCCAGGTGCACGCTGCAACCACCCAGGAACAGGACGCCAAAGCCGCCGTGGCCTTGCTGGAGAAAGCCCTGGCCTATTATCACGATAATGGTGACAAGGCCTTTGCCGCCTTCAGCCGCCAGGGCGAGTTTGTCGACAAGGACCGCTATGTGTTCGTGGTCGATACCAAGGGCGTGCTGCTGGCCAGCGGCGGGCCTTCATCGGCGCTGATTGGGCGTGACGTGTCCGAAGTGCTCGGGCCGGACCTGCGCAAATCCTTCAAGGATGCGCTGCGAATCCCCGAAGGCAACGGCATCCAACAGGCCGAATACCGCTGGCAGAACTGGAGCGATGGCAAGGTCGAACGCAAGCATGTGTTCTACCAGCGTATCGGCCAGCGCATCCTCGCCGTCGGCTACTACCTGCCCCGGGCCACGCCCGAACAGGCCAAGGCCCTGCGGGACAAGGCGGTCAAGGCGTTGGAAAACAACGAAACCGCTACGCTGAAGGCGATCAATGCACTGCAGGGCGGCTTCCTGCAGGACGACTTGTATGTGTTTGTGGTCGACCTGGATACCGGGCGTTATGTGGCCCACGGCACCAACCTGCGCCTGATCAACACCGACTTTGCCAAGATCAAGGACCCGGACGGCAAGCCCGTGGGTGAGCCGATCCTGCAATTGATGAAGGAACAAGAGCAGGGTGAGTACGAGTACCGCTGGAAAAACCCGGTGACCGCCAAGGTGGAAAACAAGCATGCCTACCTGCGCAAGAGTGGGCATTTCCTGGTGGCGGTGGGTTACTACAGCCCTTGAGCGGGCAACGCGCGCAGCTGCATTCCTTGTAGGAGCCGGCAAGCCGGCGCCTACACTATCGCGCCTTGTCTTCACGCCCACGCAACAGGTGGTTAGGCATCACAATCGCTGCCGCCAGCCCCAGCAGCGACACCGCCGCGCTGACCATCAACAAATGCCGGAACGTGCTCAGCAACTCGGCGCGCAAGGCATCCTGCGCGGGGCCAGGCGCGGCGTTGAGACCGTCGAGCAGGACGTTGCCGGAGCTGCCTTCAGCCATCATCGAACCACTGGCCAGGTGGGCAAAACTCGAATCCTGCAGCAACGCCAGCAGCAAGGCCGACATGCACGCCACGCCGACCGCGCCACCCAGGGAGCGAAACAGGTTGGTGGTGCTGGTGGCCACGCCGATGTCGTGTTGCGCCACCGAGTTTTGCGTGCCCACCAGGGAGGTCGGGAACTGCATGCCGGAGGCAATGCCACTGAGCACCATGAACAGGCTGCTCAGGATCAGGGACTGGGGCGCGCTGAAAGCCATGCCGAGGATGGCAATCGGCGTGAGCACTGCCCCGGTCAGGATCATGGGTTTGTAGCGGCCGGTCACTGAGGTCATGCGCCCGGCGAAGAACGCGCCCATGGGTAGGCCAATCGCCAGCGGCAGCAGGTGCAGGGCCGCGCTGTCGGCACCGGCGCCGGTGACACTCTGATAGCGCAGGGGCATCAGCACGATCAGCGAGATGGCCTGGAAGCTGGTGAAGAAAATCGTGCACCAGCACAGCACCGCGCTGCGGTTGGCGAACAGGTGCATGGGCAACAACGGCTCCCGCGCCCGGCGCTCATGCCAGACAAATACACTCAGCGCCACCAGCGCACACCCCAGCAGGCCCAGCACCTGATCATCGCGCCAGTGATGGCCCTGGCCGATTTCGGTGATGCCCAGCAGCAGCGCCGTCAGGCCAACAATCATCAGCAACGTGCCGAGGTAATCGATGATCGGCTTGCGCTGCGGCACCGGCAGCCCCACCAGGGTGCGATGGGCCACCCACCAGGCACCCGCACCCAATGGCAGGTTGATCAAAAACACCCAGCGCCACGACAGGTATTCGGTCATATAGCCACCCAGCACCGGCCCGGCCACGCTGGCAACCGCGTACATGCTGCTGAAGTAACCCTGGTAACGCCCGCGCTCGCGAGGCGGAATAATGTCGCCGATGATCGCCTGGCTCACTGAAATCATCCCGCCCGCGCCAATGCCCTGGAGGATGCGTGCCAGCACCAACTGCTCCATGCTTTGCGCCATGCCACAAAACAGCGAGGCGATGGTGAACAGGCCCATACCAATCAGCATCATTGGCCGGCGCCCATACAGGTCACCGAGCTTGCCGTAGATCGGCACCGCTACGGTCATCGCCACCATGTAGCCGGAGATGACCCAGGCCAGCAGGTTGACGTCGTTGAACTGGGCGGAAATAGCCGGCATCGACACGGCGACGATGGTCTGGTCCAGCGCGCCGAGGAAAATCGCCAGCATCAGCGCGGCGAGGACACTGCGTACGGAAGGTGTGGGTTGAGTCACGACAGAACCTGCAGGCAAGGCCACGGAAAAGAGGCCCGCGGCAATGCCTGTCATGTTACTCGATAGCCGGCTATTCGATAGCCTCGTAAGGAAGTCCGACGTAATTTTCTGCAATGGTTTTGCGCCCGGCCTCAGACTCGACAAAGTACTCCAGCTCACTCTGGGCGATACGCTGGCTGAAACCATCCGCCTCGGGAAACTGGTGCAGCATCGAGGTCATCCACCAGGAAAACCGCTCGGCCTTCCAGATGCGGCGCAGGCAGATCTGTGAGTATTTCTCCAGCAACTCCACACGCCCTTCCCGATACACCTTGCACAGGATCGTGAACAAGGTGCTGACATCACTGGCGGCCAGGTTCAGGCCCTTGGCGCCGGTGGGCGGCACGATGTGGGCCGCGTCGCCCAGCAGGAACAGGCGCCCGTACTGCATCGGCTCCACCACGAAACTGCGCAACGGGGCGATGCTCTTTTCGATCGAGGGCCCGGTCACCAATTGCGCTGCCAGTTCTTCTGGCAGGCGCGCCTTGAGTTCATCCCAGAAGCGCTGGTCGGACCACGCGTCAGGCGTCTCCTCGGCCGGCACTTGCAGGTAATAGCGGCTGCGGCTGGGCGAACGCATGCTGCACAGGGCAAAGCCACGCGGATGCTTGGCGTATACCAGCTCCTCGTGGACCGGCGGGGTATCGGCAAGAATACCCAGCCAGCCGAATGGATAGACCCGCTCGAACGTCTTGAGCACATCGCCGGGGATCGACTGGCGCGCCACACCGTGGAAGCCGTCGCAACCGGCAATGTAGTCGCACTCCAGGCGCACCTGCTGGCCCTGATGCTCGAAGGTCAGCCAGGGCCGTTCGCCCTTGAGGTCGTGGGGTTGAACATTGTGCGCTTCATACAAAGTGATCGCGCCGGCCTGCTCGCGCGCTGCCATCAAGTCGCGGGTGACTTCGGTCTGGCCGTAGATCATGACGGTCTTACCGTTGGCCAGGGATTTCAGGTCGATATGTTGCAAACGGCCGTTCAACGCCAGCTCGAAACCTTCATGCACCAGGCCCTCGGCGTCCATCCGCTGGCTGACGCCGGCCTGGCGCAACAGGTCGACCATGCCCTGTTCGAGCACACCGGCGCGAATACGCCCGAGGACATAATCGGGGGCCTGGCGCTCTAGAATCAGGGTTTCAATCCCCGCGTTGTGCAGTAACTGGCCGAGCAGCAGCCCCGAAGGGCCGGCGCCGATAATGGCGACTTGGGTTTTTAGCGTTTTCATTATTTTTATGGTCCGCACACTTCACCCGAACGTATTCGGTGAAAGCGTTGTCATTGGATTTGGTGCTGGCATTTTTAACTTGAGTGGCCGCCATAAGAAGGTGAAAACTGAGCTAAAGCCTGCGCTTTTCGCCAATCGGGGCGATTACCGAACCACTGTCCTGAGTATCGGATTGAAACCATGACCAAAAACGCCAGTCCCGCGATTCCAGTGTTCAAACTTTATGGGGAAAGCCAAGAGTGGCCGACCCCGGATCTGTTGCACTGTGAAACCATCTCCCGGCGCAGCCGCGAGTACCAGTGGGAGATCCAGCCCCACCGACATGCGGACTTGTGCCAATTGCTCTATGTGTACAAGGGCCAGGCGCAACTGGAGATCGAGGGCCAGCGCACGACGCTGACGGAATCGACCCTGCAAGTACTGCCGCCGCTGTGTGTGCATGGGTTTCGGTTTGCCGAAGATGTCGAAGGCTTTGTGGTGACACTGGCCGCACCGCTGGTGGCGCACCTGCAAGGCCAGTTGGGCTCGGCGGTAGACAGCTTGAGCGCCCTGGGCAGCTACCCGGCGGGCAAGGACAGTGACTACCTCAACAGCCTGTTCGCGCGGTTGCAAAATGAATACAACGACGACTTTCCGTCCCGGGACATGATGATGCACGCCCTGGTCAGCGTGCTGCTGGTGTGGATCAGCCGCCAGGCCATCCAGCGCCGCCATCCACGGGCACCCCGCAGTCGTGAGTACTTCCGCCATTTCACCCAGTTGGTGGAACAGCACTACCGTGAGCATCCGAAGATCGAAGACCTGGCGCACAAGCTGGGGATCTCGGTGTCGCACCTCAACGGCACCTGCCGCGAACTGGGCGGCCAGCCGGCCTTGCAGATCATGCACGACCGCCAATTGCTGGAGGCCAAGCGCCTGCTGACTTACACCAGCATGACCATCAATGAAATGTCGGACGTGCTGGGGTTCTCTGATCCGACGAACTTTTCCCGACTGTTCCGCCGACGCGTAGGGTTTTCGCCCAAGGCGTTTCGTGAGCAACTGAACGCGGATTGACCGGGCGCCTACAGGCCGAGTGTCAGCGCAAAGCGCTCAAGGTCGCCGAGTAGGTGCATTGCCCATGGTTGCACGCCGCGGCCATGCCCGGTTGCAGGCGGGCCTGTTCGGCGCGGTAGGCGGCGGTGCCGTAGAGGGCCGTGGCAAAGGCGCAGAGGGCAAAGATCATCAGGTACTTTCTGGTTTTGATCGTCATGGCGGTGACCTCCGGACAGATCAAGAAGGTGCTGTCTTAAGCATAGGCCAGCCAGGGCGAGTTGCCAGTATTGACGGGTATTCAGGGGCCTTATCGGGCCTACAATCCTGCATCCCATTGCGGCTCTGGCGGGAACCTCAAGACCAGGAAATCCAGGAGGCTGCGCAACGCCTGCGGCATGTGTTTGCGCGAGGCATATACCGCATAGATGTTCATCTGCCGAGGCTCGGCATGGGGCAGCAGACGAATCAACTCGCCGCAACGGATGTAATCACCGGCCTGATAGCTGGGCAACATTGCCACCCCCGCTCCCGCCAGGGCCATGCGTAGCAAGGTGCTGGCTTCATTGGCGCTGATATTGCCGTGCACCGGCACCGACACCGGCTCGCCGTTTTCCTCGAAGTGCCACAGGCTCTTGCTGAAATAAGAGTGGGTCAGGCAATTGTGCCCGGCCAGTTCTTCCACGCGCTGTGGTTGCGGGTGTTCCAGCAGATAAGCCGGCGAGACACAGATTACCGAGCGGCAAACCGTCAACTGACGCGCAATCAGGTTGGGGTCAAGGTCGTTGCTGGTGCGGATCGCCAGGTCGATGCGCTCATCCACCAGGTTCACTGTGCGGTCGAGCATTTGCAGGTCAATACTGACCAACGGGTAACGCTTGACGTACTCGGCCATCGCATCGGCCAGTTGTGCCTGGCCAAACGAGGTGCTGACACTCAGGCGCACCAGGCCCCGGGGGGCGTCGTCCGGTTCGCTGACGGCGGCCTGCATGTCGCAGGACAATTCCAGCATCTGCCGGCAGCGTGGCAGGGTTTCACTGCCGGCGGCAGTCAGGCTGAGCTTGCGGGTGGTGCGGTGCATCAGGCGGGCGCCGACCCAGTCCTCCAGCTCCGCCAGATAGCGCGATACCACCGGGCGCGACAGGTCCAGATGATCGGCGGCGGCAGATTGGCTGCCCAGGTCGACCACGGTGACAAACACCCGCATTGCTTGAAGACGATCCATGATTTGCCCGATTTCAGAAACAAACTATGTTCCAGCATCGCATTTTTTGCTGCGTTCAGTGCAACTAAGCTCTGTCCATCGCCTATCAAGGCACCTCTGACCTGGACCTGCCCATGCTCACCACCCTCAAGCGCTTTGTATTGGCCACTACCGTTCTCGGCTTTGCCGCCCACGCCGTCGCCGCCGACCTTACCCTCGATGTTTACAACCCGGGCGAATCGGCGATCTTCCCCGTCAGTTCAGTGCTGGTCAGCGGCGAGAAAGACGCGATCCTGGTGGACGCGCAGTTCGGCAAAGGCCAGGCCGAGCAACTGGTGCAGAAGATCCGCGCCAGCGGCAAACAGCTGACCACCATTTATATCAGCCATGGCGACCCGGACTACTACTTCGGCCTCGACACCCTGGCCAACGCCTTCCCACAGGCCAAGATCCTCGCACCGCAGCCAGTGGTCGACCATATCAAGGCCACCGTTGCCGGAAAGATCGAATACTGGGGCCCGAAAATGGGCGCCGACAAGCCGGCCAAAACCATTATTCCCCAAGTCCTCGAAGGCCATAGCCTGACGCTCGAAGGCCAACCGCTGGAAGTGATCGGCCTGGACGGCCCGCAGCCGGATCGCAGCTTCGTCTGGATCCCATCGATCAAGGCCGTGGTCGGCGGCGTGGTGGTCTCAGAAAACATCCACCTGTGGATGGCCGACACCCAGGGCGCGCAATCCCACGCCGATTGGCTGAGCACCCTGCAACGTATCGAAAAACTCAAACCGGTCACCGTGGTACCCGGTCACTACCTGGGCACGCCTACAGCCAAATCTGTCGCCTTCACTGCCGACTACATCAAGGCGTTCGATGTAGAAGCCGCCAAGGCCAAGGATTCCACCGCACTGATCGCTGCCATGAAAAAACGCTACCCGAACCTGGCCGATGAAAGCTCCCTGGAACTGAGCGCCAAAGTCGCCAAGGGCGAAATGAAGTGGTGAATTGATCCAACCCTTTACCCACCCTGGAGAACGTCATGAGCAAGATTGCAATCATTGGTGCCACCGGCCGTGCCGGTAGCCAACTGCTGGAAGAAGCCCTGCGTCGCGGCCATACCGTCACGGCCATCGCCCGCAACACCGCAACTATCGCAGCGCGTCCCGGCTTGATCGTTAAACAGGCGGATGCGCTGGACGCGACAGCCCTGCAACAGGCGATCAGCGGCAACGACGTGGTGATCAGCGCCGCGCACTTCGCCACCCTGCCCGCTGCCGCGGTGATCGGGCCGGTAAAACAGGCCGGCGTGAAGCGTCTGCTGGTAGTGGGCGGTGCCGGTTCGCTGCTGTTGCCGGGCGGTGGGCGGGTTATCGACAGCGCAGGCTTCCCTGCCGAATACAAGGCCGAGGCCAGTGCTGGCGCAGTGTTCCTCGACACCTTGCGCCAGGAAAAGGAGCTGGACTGGAGCTTCCTTTCGCCTTCGGCAGAGTTTGTCGAGACTGAGCGCACCGGCACATTCCGCCTGGGCCAGGACGACCTGCTGGTGAGCAGCGAAGGCCGTAGCTGGATCAGCTTTGCCGACTTCGCCATTGCCCTGATTGACGAAGTGCAAACACCGAAACACTCCCGCCAGCGCTTTACCGTGGGCTACTAAGCACACAACCGCTGCTGGAGCCGGCTTGCCGGCTCCAGCAACTGCAGTTTTTCAATAGCCCCTGCGACTTTCTCATTTGCCCCCCGCCCTGCACCGCCGCCTAATAGCGACCTTGTCCGCTCAAGGCCCGCCCATGGAAAACGTCCACGCAAAACCCACCACCGCTCTCTGGCTGATGCTCAGTGTTGTGCTAGTGGCCCTGAACCTGCGCCCGTCCATGGCGGCGGTTGGTCCGTTGTTGTCATCGATACGCGCCGATGTGCCCCTGAGTTTCAGCACCGCTTCGTTGTTGACCATGCTGCCAGTGATGGCGATGGGCTTGGCGATGTTCTTTGGCATCGGCCTGGGCAAACGGCTGGGTGAGCATCGCAGCATTGTGCTGTCGCTGGTGGTGATTGGCCTCGCCACCCTGTCGCGGCTGTTTCTCGACTCTGCGGCTGAATTGATCCTCAGCGCCATTGCCGCCGGCGTGGGCATTGCCTTGATCCAGGCGTTGATGCCCGCGCTGATCAAGTCGCACTTTCGTGACAATGTTTCGCTGTTCATGGGCCTGTACGTCACCGCGATCATGGGCGGTGCAGCCTTGGCGGCATCGTTCTCGCCGTTCATCCAGGTGCACACCGGCAGTTGGCGCATCGGCCTGGCCATCTGGGCAGTGCTTGCCGTGTTGGCGCTGCTGTTCTGGTACGCCCAGCGCGCGGCGCTGCCTCCCCTGCCCCAAGCCGGCGCCGGCCCGCAGGAGTCATTTTTCGGTAATCGCCGCGCGTGGTTGCTGGCGATTTTCTTCGGCCTCGGTACCGCTTCCTACACCTGCGTACTGGCGTGGCTGGCGCCGTACTACGTCGAGCAAGGCTGGAGCGAACAGAATGCCGGCCTGCTGCTGGGCTTCCTGACGGCCATGGAAGTGGTCTCCGGGCTGATCACCCCGGCCATCGCCAACCGGCGCCAGGACAAGCGCGGCGTGGTTGCCGTGTTGCTGGTGCTGATCATTGCGGGTTTCTGTGGCCTGATCCTCTCGCCGCAGCACCTCACATTACTGTGGCCGTGCCTGCTGGGCCTGGGCATTGGCGGGCTGTTCCCGATGAGCCTGATCCTGTCCCTCGACCACCTGGACAACCCGCGCCGCGCCGGTGGCCTGACGGCATTCGTGCAGGGCATCGGCTACCTGATTGCTGGCGTGTCGCCGCTGATTGCCGGGATGATCCGCGACCAACTGGGCAGTTTCGAATGGGCCTGGTGGTCGCTCACCGCCGTGGTGGTGGTGATGCTGCTGATCGTCCTGCGCTTCGACCCACGCCACTATGCACGGCATATTCGCTAGGGCGTCGTATTCCAAACAGTATCTGTCCCACAACCGACACAGAAAGGTCCTACGGACCTTTCTATTGGTACGAGCGTTCCGTTAACATTTTGACTTGTTTGCGCTGCGGTCGCGCAACAGGCTCACGGACGGAACGAATGCTAAACAGTAACTTGCTTAGAAAGCTCGATATGCAGGACCTGATGGTGTTTGTCGCTGTGTATGAGCAAAGCAGCGTCACCGATGTGTCCGAAACCCTGTTTGTCAGCCAGTCCACCGTCAGTTACAGCCTGAAGAAGCTGCGTACCAGCTTCGAGGACGACCTGTTTATCAACACCCGTGCCGGCATGCGCCCGACCTACAAGGCCAGCACCATGTACGGGCATGTGCAGAAAATCCTCGAAAGCATCAACCTCTGCCACGCAGGTGCGCAGACATTCGACCCCACGCAAAAAGCCGTCACCTTCAACCTCTGTGCGCCCGAGTACTTCGAGCAACTGATCCTGCCCAGGTTGTTGAAACACTTCGATCATGCCGACCTGCCAGTGATCGTCAACGTGCAGAAGCTGGAAACCGAGATTCCCGTCGAAGCGCTGCGCGACGGGCGCCTGGACCTGGTGATCTGCTTCGGCCCGCACTTTCATCGCGAGCACAAGGACCTCAGGACCCAGATGCTGCTCGAAGACGATCTGGTCTGTGTCTTCGATAAACGCGCCGCCCCCCGGGAACCGGCGTTCAGCCTGCAATCCTTCGTCGCCCGGCGCCATGTGTTCCCCACCCCCTGGACCTCGGACACCAACATGATCGACGGCTGGCTGGCGCGCCAGGCCCAAAAACGCCAGGTTATCGCCCGGGCCAACAGCTACAGCGCCGCGCTGAAGATGATTGCCGGCACCGACTTCATCGTCACCCTGCCCCGGCGCGTGCAACAGCTGCTGGCCGTGGAACCGCCGTTTGGCCACTGCGAAGCCCCCAACGGCCTGCCGGGGTTTACCCTGGATATGCAGTGGAACGACGCCAGCGAGCAGGAAACTGCCAACGCGTGGTTTCGCGAGCAGGTGGTGCAGGCAGCGGCAAGCTGCAAGCTAGAAGCGGCAAGAGATGCACAGACATCACTTGCCACTTGAAGCTTGCTGCTTGTAGCTGTCATCCCCCCATAAACGCTTCCAGTCGCGAGCGCATCCAGCGCTCGGCCGGGTCGCTGTCAACGTGGCTGAGCCAGACCATGGACAGGTCCAGGGTCGGCGTATCGAACGGGAATGGCTCACAAAACAGGTTGCCCGCCGCGGCCATGGCCTGGGCCGTGTAGTCCGGCAGGCTGGCGATCATATCGGTGCCGGCCAGCAATGCCGGCAAGGAGCTGTATTGCGGCACGGATAACACCACGTGCCGCTTGCGACCGATCTCGGCCAGCCACTCATCGGCAAACCCTGCGACGTTGGCGGTGTGGGACACCAGCACATGGGGGCGCGCGCAGTATTCGTCGAGGGTCAGGGGCTGGTCCGAGGCATCGGCGCGTAGCACGCTGGGGCGGATATGGCGCAACAACTTACGCTTGGCATTGGCCGGCAGGCCACGGGTCTGGGTGATGCCGACAGTGATATCGCCGGAGGCCAGCAAATCGGGGATACGCCAGTAATCAACGTGCTGCACCACAAACACCACCTGCGGCGCTTCGATACGCAGGGCCCGCAGCAGCGGTGGCAGCAAGCCAAACTCGACGTCATCGGACAGGCCAATGCGAAATGTCATGGTGCTGACAGACGGGTCGAAATCATGGGTAAGGCTCAACGCCGCCGACAGCGAGTCCAGCGCCGGCGACAGATGCCGGATCAGCTCCTCGGCTCGCGCCGTAGGCTCCATGCGATGGCCGACACGGATAAACAGCGGGTCGTTGAACAGTGTGCGCAGGCGGTTGAGGGCCGAGCTGATCGTCGGCTGGCCGAGAAACAGCTTCTCTGCCGCGCGTGTCACGTTGCGTTCGAGCATCAGTGTTTCGAAGACGACCATCAAGTTGATGTCGGCCTTGCGTAATTCATTGCGGTTCATGGCGAACGCCCTACAGCCCAAGACTGCCGGCAGTTTAGGAACACAGCGGGGCCTGCGTCTATGCGCCGACTATCCAACCCACCTGTTTGGGACTATAAATCAGCTTCCATGGCAACCGAGAACACCCCCGTGCTGGTCATTCTTGCCCTGGCCATCCTGATGGCCGGGCTGTGCATCTGGAGCATCAGGTTCATCGCCCACCCGACCGCCAGGACACTGCTGCGGGTATTTGTCGGGCTATGCCTGGCCGCCATCGTCGCGTACCTGGTGCTGGCGTCAGGGTTTCCGACCGCGTTGCTGGTATCGGCCGGTTGACGATGCCCATCTCGGCCCCTCTAATAAGCGCCTCATTCAAGCACGGAGCGCTTCGCCATGAAATTCGCCTACACCATCGTCTACGTCCCGGACGTCGCCGCGTCGCTGCAGTTTTTTGAAAACGCCTTCGGTTTCAATCGGCGTTTCCTGCACGAATCAGGCACCTATGGCGAACTTGAAACAGGTGGCACCACCTTGTCTTTCGCCGCCCATGAGCTGGGCGAGATGAATTTTCCCGGTGGGCATGTGCCAGCCCACAGCTCGAAACAACCACTGGGCATGGAGTTGGGGTTTGTCACCGATGACGTGCCGGCCGCCCACGCCAAGGCGCTGGCCGCAGGTGCAACCGAGCTGACGGCGCCGATCAGCAAACCCTGGGGCCAGGTGGTGTCGTATGTGCGCGGCCCGGATGGGACACTGGTGGAGTTGTGTACGCCGATCCAAAACTGACGCGGGCCTTATCGGATAGGAGCCGGCTGCCGGCTCCTACAGTCAGGGTTTTAGCGGACGTTCCTGATCGCGTTCGGACAGTTCCGTACCGTCATCCGGATGCTTCCAGGTCTGTGGCTTCTCTTCCTCGCGACGTTGCCTGGCGCGCTCCTGCTCCTGTTGCGCCTCATCGCGCGGCTTGTCTTGATTGGTCATACCTACCTCCCGTCCATAAGAATGAGTCACGCCAAACAAGCATAGAACAGCCAACACATTTCTTGCGGGTAACCGTCAGGGAGCCAACTATGCAACTGGTTGCATATTAAAATTCACCCTGCTAATTTCTCCTCGCCGGGTACCCGACACCCGATCCGATTGGAGCCGTCATGTCTCTCCCAACTGTTTTGCAAGGCCGTCTTTCGATTCCAGTGGTGTGTTCGCCGCTGTTTATTATTTCCAGCCCTGAGTTGGTGATCGCCCAATGCAAGGCCGGCGTAGTGGGTTCATTCCCCGCGCTGAACGCGCGGCCGGCGCCAGTACTGGAGGATTGGCTGAAACAAATCACGACCGAGCTGGCCGAGTACGATGCCCTGCATCCGGATAAGCCCTCTGCACCGTTTGCGGTCAACCAGATCGTGCACAAGTCCAATGATCGGCTCGAACATGACCTGGCACTGTGCGCCAAGTACAAAGTCCCGATCATCATCACCTCGCTGGGTGCGAGGGTGGATGTGAATGAGGCGGTACACGCCTACGGCGGCATCGTGCTGCACGACGTGATCAACAATACCTTCGCCAGAAAAGCCATTGAGAAAGGCGCCGACGGCCTGATTGCCGTGGCTGCGGGTGCTGGAGGGCATGCGGGGAAAATTTCGCCGTTTGCGCTTATCCAGGAAATCCGTGAATGGTTCGACGGCCCGCTGCTGCTGTCGGGGGCCATTTCACACGGTAATGGGATTCTCGCCGCCCAGGCGGCAGGCGCTGACCTGGCCTATATCGGCTCGGCGTTCATCGCCACTGAAGAGGCCCATGCCCAATCGGCCTACAAGCAAATGATTGTCGAGAGCTCGGCCGACGACATCATCTACTCCAACCTGTTCACCGGTGTGCATGGCAATTACCTGCGCCAAAGCATCGCCAACAGCGGCCTGGACCCGGATGAACTGCCGGTGTCCGACCCTTCGACAATGAATTTCGGCACCGGTGAAGGGGCCAAGGCCAAGGCATGGAAAGATATCTGGGGCGCAGGCCAGGGCGTGGGCGCCGTCAAGTCGGTCCTGCCGGCCGGCAAGCTGATCGAGCGGCTCAAGGGTGAGTATCAAGCCTCGCGCAAACGCCTGGACCTCGGTGTTATTCATTAGAGGTGGATCCGGAATTTCGGTCTGGATGAAGATCAAAGGTGGGAGCTGTCGAGCCCCGGCGAGGCTGCGATAGCGGTGGATCAGGCGACACCTTCAATGCCTGTGCCGCCGCCATCGCAGCCTCGCCGGGGCTCGACAGCTCCCACAAGGGATTGGCGGCGGATTCGGGATTTCGGTCTGGATGAATGTCGAGCCCTACCTGGCCTCAAGCCTCAATCAACGGCAATACCTCGTCCGCCCAAGCCAGCCAGCTTTCTTCGAGCATGATTCCACGCCGCAGCACCATATATTGCAGGCGCTGTGCAGTGGTTAAAGACGTGGATGAAAAGTCACGCTGTTCAATCTGCCGATACGTCTCAAGCAGTGCCTGATGCTGCTTGATCAGGCGCTGGACCTCATCCCCCAGACCCAGCGGGCCAATCACCGCCTCGGCACGCAGCTTGATCAGCAGTGCCTGGCTCTGATCCCCCGTTTCTTGCGGCTCGCCCGCCCAGCGCATCAACTCGGCGCGCCCCGCAGGCAGCACCTGGTAGGTTTTTTTGCGCCGTTTGTCATCCTCAGGGCCATCGTGCGCCACGAGCCAGCCGGCGCTGACCATACGGCCCAGCTCACGATAGATTTGCTGATGGGTGGCTTGCCAGAAATAACCAATGGAGCGGTCGAACCGATTGGCCAACTCATACCCCGTCGAGGGCTTTTCCAGGAGTGAGGTCAGGAGTGCGTGTTGGATGGACATGGGGCGCAGTCTACCTCCGCGGTTCTGGCCCGGGCGAGCATGAAGTCGATGAAGGTCGAGGTCGCGCGGGTGTGATGGTGATCAGGCATGTAGAGCATATACATGTTGGTGCCGAAGATGCTCAGCCGCCAGGCGTCCAGTGCGGTAACCAGCGTGCCCTGGCGCACGTCATCCTGCACCAGGTAGTCCGGCACCAGCCCGACGCCCAACCCGGCCAATACGGCTTGGCGCAAGAACAGGAAGTTCTCCGAAATCAGGGTGGGCTCCAGCAGTACCTCATGCCGCTCCTCATCCAGGTAAGCGGCGACCCGCAATTGCCGGCCGACCACCGCCGCCGTAATCAGCGGCGCGGTGCGCAAGTCGCTGAGTTGCTCTGGCACACCATGCTCCTGGGCGTAGGCCGCAGAAACGCAGGCCACGTAGCGCAACACGCCCATGTCTCGCGCGACCAGATTTTGCGGCGGCTCGGACATGACCCGTACCGCGATGTCCACTTCATCGCGCATCAGGTCTTCGACACGGTTTTCGAACATCACGTCCAGCACAATCCCGGGATACAGCCGCTTGAAATCGAGTAGCCAGTCGGCCATGACCCATTGCCCATAGCCACTTGGGACACTGACACGCACCCGGCCCTGCAGGCTCTGCCCCAGTGAAGACACCGACTCTTGCGCCGCCAGCAGCTCATTGCGGATGGCTCGCCCATGCTCATACAGGCGCAGACCGATCTCGGTCGGCTCGATGCGGCGCGTAGTGCGCCGTACCAGTTGCAAACCGATCGACTGCTCCAGGCGGCTGAGGTGGTAGCTGATGTTGGCCCGGCTGACCTTGAGGCGCCGTGCGGCCTCACTGAGGTTGCCTGCATCGATGATTTCGACCAGCAAGGTAAGAGACTTGAGGTCCATGGGCGATCACTGTCAAAGAATTTTGAACAGCCTGTCAACCAGAGCTGTGATTGTCAACGAAGCTTTGCCTTCCGATAATCCTTCGGATAATCAGCCGCTGAGCACCACAGGTGAAACCATGCGTGAACCGATTCTTGTGCACCGCGAAGGTGCCGTTCTAGTGCTGTCCAATAACAACCCCGGCGCACGTAACGCCCTCACGCCCGAGTTCTATGCCGCATTACCCCAGGCCCTGGCCCGGGCCGAGGCAGATCCGGCGATTGGCGCCGTGGTATTGACCGGTGTTGACGGTCATTTCTGCGCCGGCGGCGATCTGCATCGGCTGGCATTACGCCGGGCCATGACGCCGGCAGAGCGACGGGTCAACCTTGAAGGCCTGCATGACCTGATCCGCTCGATCCACACCTGCAGCAAACCGGTGATCGCCGCCGTCGAAGGGGCAGCCGCCGGGGCCGGCCTGTCGATTGCGCTGGCGTGCGACATGCTGGTAGCGGCTCGCAATGCTTCGTTTTCGGTGGCCTACGTCAAGGTTGGCCTCACCCCGGATGGTGGCGCCACGGCATTCCTCGCCGAATTTGTCTCGCGCCAGGTACTGACGCAACTGTGCCTGACCGGTGATCGTATCAGCGGTGAACGCCTGCATGCCCTGGGCGCGGTGAATACCCTGGCCGAGCCCGGTGAGGCGCTCGCGGCGGCCATCACGCTGGCAGCCCGGATTAGCGCAGGCCCACAGCGGGCAATGGCGCGGATCAAGAGCCTGTGCCGTCAGGCCGGCAGCGCAAGCCTGGAGCAGCAGTTGGAACTGGAAGCCACCCATATGGTGGAGTCCATGGGTGACGATGAGGCTGGCGAGGGGATTGCGGCGTTCTTCGACAAGCGGCCTGCAGACTTCCTGGCCTTACGAAAAACCAATCAATAATTCCGCACAGCGAAATAACATTCCATATATTTGACATCCCGCCGTATTGCATGCAAATCTCCAGCGAGATGGCACTCGCCATACCGCCCGCATATCGATTAACCCAGACTCATAACAATAGGGTTTTAGAATGTTCAATCGTCACCTGCCCCATTGGCCGGAGGGTGCGCCCCACCACCTGACACTGCCGGACACCAGTCTTTTCTGTAACCTGGAGATCGCTGCCCGGCGTTATCCACAAAAGACCGCGATCATTTACTACGACACCCTCATCACCTACGCCCAGTTGCTTGATGAGGTCGAGCGGTTGGCCGGGTATTTCCAGTCCCAAGGGATCAAGCGTGGCGACCGGGTGCTGCTGTTCATGCAGAACTCGCCTCAATTCATCATCACCTACTACGCCGCCTTGCGCGCCGACGCCATGGTGGTACCGCTCAACCCCATGAGCCGCGCCAGCGAACTGGAACACTACCTGCAAGATACTGACGGCGAGATCGTCGTCTGCGCTCAGGATCTCGCGCCTTTTGTCACGCCGCTGCTCGGCCGTTTCAAGCTGCGCCAGGTGCTGACGACCGCCTATTGCGAATACCTGCGCCAGCCCACCGACCTGCCCCTGCCGCCCGAATTGCTCGTTGCGGTACAAACCGCGACGTTGCCTGGCGTGGTGCGCTGGCAGGCTGCACTCGATTGCGGCCAACAGCCCGGCCCGCACCTCAGTGGCGCGGACGATCACTGCGTGATGCCTTACAGCTCCGGCACCACCGGCGTGCCCAAGGGTTGCCTGCACACCCATGCATCAGTGATGGCGACGACCGTGCATCGCCAGGCCTGGACTAACCGCACTTGCGAAGACGTGGTACTGACCACACTGCCGCTGTTCCATGTCGCCGGCATGCAGTCGTCGATGAACGGGCCGATTTTCAGTGGCGCCTGTGTGGTGGTCATGACCCGTTGGAACCGCGAAGTCGCCGCGCAGTTGATGCAACGTTATCGCGTCAGCAACTGGTCCAATATCGTCACCATGGCCGTGGATTTCCTGACCCAGGACGGGCTTGATCGCTATGACTTATCGAGCCTCAACTACATTGGCGGTGGCGGTGCGGCGATGCCCGGCCCGGTCAAGGACAAGCTCAAACAGCTATTGGACCTGGACTACATCGAAGGTTACGGCATGACCGAAACCATGGCAGCGACCCATATGAACCCCAAGGCGCGCAGCAAATCCCAATGCCTGGGCATTCCGGCGTTCGACGTGGACTCGCGCGTTATCGATAGCACGACTGGCCTGGAACTGGCGCCCCACGAGGTGGGGGAAATCGTCTGCCGTGGCCCGCAAATTTTCAAAGGCTACTGGCGGCTTCCGCAAGACACCGAAAAAGCCTTTATCGAACTGCAAGGTAAACGTTTCCTGCGTACCGGCGACCTCGGTTACTACGACGAAGACGGCTACTTCTTCATGGTCGACCGTATCAAGCGAATGATTAACGCCTCCGGCTACAAGGTCTGGCCTTCGGAAGTCGAAAGCCTGATGTACCGCCATCCGGCGATCAAGCAGTGCTGCGTCATCTCCTCCCCCGACGCACGCCGAGGGGAAGCCGTCAAAGCCCTGGTGACCCTGCACCCCGAGCGACAGGACACCACGGCCGACGACATCACCGAGTGGTGCAAGGCCAATATGTCGGCCTACAAAGTCCCGGCCACCATTGAGTTTCGTGAGCATCTGCCGCAATCCGGCGCCGGCAAACTGCTATGGCGCCAGTTGCAGGATGAAGAATGGGCCGCCCACGCCCCCACCAGTACTGGCACAGGAAACTGATTGATGTCTGACGCCGTTATTGTCTCCACCGCACGTACCGCCCTCGGCAAATCCTACCGGGGTGCCCTGAACAACACCCACAGCATCGACCTGGCCGGGCATGTGATCCAGCACGCCGTGGCCCGGGCCGGGATTGACCCGGGGCTGATTGAAGATGTGATCCTCGGCGCGACGTTTCATGAAGGCGCCCAGGGCAAGAACATGGCGCGCCTGGCAGCCATTCGTGGCGGGTTGTCCACCACCACGGCGGGGTTGTCGATCAACCGTTTTTGCAGTTCGGGCCTGCAAGCCATTGCCCTCGCGGCCCAACGTATCGTGTCGGAGAAAGTCCCGGCGATGATTGCCGGCGGCGTGGAATCCATCAGCCTGCTGCAAAACGACAAGCTCAATACTTATCGCGGACAGAACCCGTGGCTGCTGGAGCACAAGCCTGAGCTTTATCTGTCGATGATTGAAACCGCCGACATCGTTGCCCATCGCTACAACATCAGCCGCGAGGCCCAGGACGAATACGCCCTGCTCAGCCAGCAGCGCACCGCCGCCGCCCAGGCCGCTGGGTTGTTTGATGATGAGATTGTTCCCTTCAGCACCCGCATGCTGGTCAAGGACAAACACAGCGGCGAGGTCAGTGAACAGGCGGTAACCCTGACCCAAGACGAGTGCAACCGCCCCTCCACCACCCTGGCCAACCTGGCCTTGCTGGAGCCTGTGCGCGGAGCCGGGCAATTCATCACGGCGGGCAACGCCAGCCAGTTGTCTGACGGGGCATCGGTGTGCCTGGTCATGGACAGTCTGTATGCCGAACGCAACAACCTCGAACCGCTGGGGATTTTCCGCGGTTTTGCCGTGGCCGGTTGCGAGCCGGACGAGATGGGCATCGGCCCGGTCTACGCCATCCCGCGCCTGCTTAAGCGCAACGGCCTGAAAATCGACGATATCGACTTGTGGGAACTCAATGAAGCCTTCGCCTCGCAGGTGATCTACTGCCGTGAAAAACTGGGCATTCCCCTGGAAAAGATCAACGTCAACGGCGGCTCCATCTCCATCGGTCATCCTTATGGTGTCACCGGCTCACGCCTGACCGGCCATGCCCTGATCGAAGGCAAACGGCGCGGCGCCAGATATGTGGTAGTGACCATGTGCATCGGCGGCGGACAAGGCGCTGCCGGCTTGTTCGAGATCGTCTAAAAACCGAGCCAGAGCGCGAAGCTGCAATCCCTGTGGGAGCGGGCTTGCTCGCGAAGGCGGTGTGTCAGTCAATTGATTCGTTGGCTGATACACCGCATTCGCGAGCAAGCCCGCTCCCACACTAGTATGTAGTGGCTTCAGTCAAGCCGCTCGATCACACAGGCAATGCCCTGGCCAATCCCGATGCACAGGCTCACCAGCGCGTAGCGCCCTTGCTGGCGCTCCAGGCTACGCAAGGCCGTCAGGGCCAAGCGGGCACCCGAGGCACCCAGCGGGTGGCCAATGGCAATCGCACCGCCCTGGGCATTCAAACGCGGATCGTCAAAGGCCAGGCCCAACTCTTTGGCGCACCCCAGTACCTGGGTGGCGAAGGCCTCATTGATTTCAATCACATCCATATCCGCCAGGCTGAGCCCGGCACGCGCCAAGGCCTTGCCAATGGCCGGTACCGGCCCCAGGCCCATCACCCGCGGCGCAACCCCCGCGACCGCACCGGCCACGATCCGCGCCCGTGGCTTGACCCCGTACCGCTCACCGATCGCACGGTTGCCAACGATCAGCGCCGCCGCCCCATCGTTGATCCCCGAGGCATTCCCCGCCGTGACCACGCCACCGTCGAACAGCGCCCCCAGCCGGGCAAGCGCCGGCTCATCGGTGGACGGCCGTGGATGCTCATCAGCCCCTACCTCCTTGGGCGGCAACTTGCGTCCTTGCGGTACCCGCACCGGCATCAGTTCACCTTCATAAAAACCCTCCGCCAGCGCCTTGGCATACAGCGCCTGGCTGCGCGCCGCGAACGCATCACTGTCGGCACGGCTGATGCCCAGATCGCGCGCAATGTTATCGGCGGTTTGCGGCATGCTGTCGGCGCCGAATTCGGCCTCGATCAGCGGGTTGGGAAAACGCGCACCGATGCTGCTGTCGAAGACCTGGAAGGCCCGGGAAAACGCCGCCTCGCTCTTGCCGACAACAAACGGCGCACGGCTCATGCTCTCGGTGCCGCCAGCGATAAACAACTGGCCTTCATCGCAACGGATCATCCGATTCACATCCAGCAACGCCGCCAGCCCCGAGCCGCACAAGCGGTTGACAGTCAGGCCCCCCGTGGTCAATGGCAACCCCGCGAGCAATGCCGCATTGCGGGCAACGTTGCGCGCATCTTCACCGGCCTGGCAGGCACACCCCGCCACGACGTCTTCATAGTCGGCGCCAGCGAACGGGCTGCGCGCCACCAGGGCGCGAATGACCTCGCCCAGCAAGTCATCGGGGCGCACGCTGGCCAAGGCGCCGGCGCTGCGACCAAAAGGTGTACGCAGGCCATCATAGATATAAGCGGACATGGTTATTGCTCCTGCACAGCAGAGGGATGATCGGGGGATTGCAGGCTCAGGCCCAGTTGCACCCGGCGACGCAGCCAGGGGCTGGGGCGGTAGCGCGGCTCTTCATAACAACCTTGAATGCCGCGCAACACCGTGAGGATCTTGTCTGCACCATAGAATTCGGCGAAGGCCAGCGGGCCGCGCGGATAACCCAGCGCCAGCATCACCGCACGGTCGAGGGTGGCCGGGGTGGCGATGCCACGCTGGACGATTTCCGCCCCCAGGTTGGCCACGCAGGCCACCACGCGCTGGATGATGAAACCGGGCGAGTCATTGATCACTTCCACCGGCACGCCGCTGCTGCCAAGGGCCTGCACCGCCTGGGCTTCCAACGCAGGCTCAAGCGCCGGTTGGCGCATCAACACCAGGCGCTTGGAGAAATCGCAGAAGGTGTCCAGGGCCAGGGTGCGCTCAGCCGGTAAACCCAGGCGCGCAATCATGCTGCTGGCATCTTCGCCCAATGGGGTAATCAGGCAGATCGCGTTGGCCGGTGGTTGAACGGCCTCTTCAAGCGTCGCCCCGCCAGCGGCGAGCAAGGTTGCCACCTCAGCGCGCACGTGCGGCTCCTGGCTGTCGAGCCAGAAGGCACGCTCGACCGCTACAGCCGCTCGCTTGAGCGGTGGCGAACGCAACTGCTGGCCGTCGACATACCGATAGAAACCATGCCCGTCACTCTTGCGTCCCAGCAAACCGGCGGCCACGCGCTGGGCTGCCAGGTAGGAAGGCGTGTAGCGGGGGTCACCATAAAACTGCGCGTAGATCGACTCCATCACCCCGTGGGAAATGTCCAGCCCGGTGAGGTCAAACAACTCGAAAGGCCCCATGCGAAACCCCGGGCCATCGCGCAGGATGCGGTCGATCTGTTCGACATCGGCGATGTTCTCGCCAAGGATGCGCAAGGCTTCAGTGCCATAGGCGCGACCAGCATGGTTGACCAGAAAACCCGGTGTGTCCGGGGTTTGCGCCGCAAAGTGGCCCGCTGCCTCGGCCAACGCGCACAAGCGCTCTACCACCTGCGCCTGGGTACGTTCACCGCGCACCACCTCGACGATCTTCATCAGCGGCACCGGGTTGAAGAAGTGAAACCCGGCCACCCGTTCAGGGTGCTGGCAACCGCTGGCAATCTGTGTAACGGACAACGAAGACGTGTTAGTCGCCAACACGGCGCTCGGCGCAACGATGGCCTCCAACTGGCGAAACAGCCCTTGCTTGGCCTCCAGGTTCTCGACGATGGCTTCGATCAACAGATCGCAACCGGCCAAGGCTTCCAGGCTGTCAGCCGGCTGCATGCGCGCCAGGGTCTGCTCCAATTGCTCGGGGCTGAGCTTGCCCTTGGCCACCTGGCGCGCCAACAGGTCTTTGTTAAAGCTCAGCGCCTGCTCGACCGCCTCGGGACGCACGTCATACAGCAGCACCTCGCAACCTGCCGTCGCAAACACCTGAACAATGCCACGCCCCATGGCGCCACTGCCAATCACACCGATACGTGAAAACATGGTTTCTCCGATTTTATGTTTCGCTGTGCAGAACCTAATTCCATATTGACTAGAATACTAATTATTGTCAGGCTCAACTTCAATCTAAAAACGGCTCTTTGCGGAACATACCGTGCGTAGCAAGTGCCGCCGCTCACCCCATAACAAAAAGAGAACACACCATGACCGTCTCACCACCCTGCGACCTGCAAGGCCTATTCAGTGGATTCGCTGCGTACCTGGGCCTTGATCTGGTTGAATACGGCCAGGCGCAAACCGTCATCGCGTTGCTGGTCAACCCCGAGCATCTCAACCAGGCCGGCAACCTGCACGGCGGTGTGATAGCGGCCATGGCCGACGCGGCGCTGGGCATGTGCGGCACCTGGAATATCGACCCGGACCTGTGGCGCTTGTCCCTGACCCTGTCACTGAACATCAATTACATGGCTCCCGCCCCCGCAGGCAGTCGGGTGCGGGTCATTGCCCGGGTGCGGGGCGGTGGGCCGAAAATCTACATGGCCGCTTGTGATGTGCTCGATGCCGAGGACAACCTGCTGGCCAGCGCTGAAGGGGTGTTCAAACGCAGCCGCCTGCGGCGCCTGCCCGCGTGAAGCTGACACGCCTGCTGCCACTGGCCCTGCTCTGCGAACTGATTGCCCTGGGCACACGTACCACTGCGTTCAGCCTGATCGCGGCGCTGCTGTTCGGTTTGTTTTTTATCCGTCACTGGCAGTCGCTCATGCCCTACCCTCGGCGCCTGGGCCTGGCGACGCTGGCGCTGCTCGCGATATGGCTGGTCAAGGCCCCACTGGACCTGCCCACCGTCCAGCGCATCAGCAGCGCGGCCGCCTATTACGCGGCGTTCATTGGTGGCCTGGGGCTGATGGGTTGCCTGGTCAAGCGCCTGCCGGCACTGCGCGAGGTGCATCGTTTTTTGTTGCGTGGACCACGGGCCCTGCTCTATCCGCGCTACTTGTTGGCGGCGCTCGGGTTGGGGTCAATCCTCAGTTTCGGCATGCTCAACCTGATGTGTTCAACCCTGCACAGTTACCTGCAACACTTTGCACCCGATCACCCGGCCCAACGCGATGGCCAGCGAGGTGTGCTGACCGCTGCCATTCGCGGCTTTGCCCTGGTGCCGTTAATCGCGCCAACCAGCATTGTGGTGGCGATCATTACCCGTGAAGTCCCCAGCCTGACCTGGACCGACCTGTTGCCTTACGGCGTGATCGCCACGGTGCTGCTGATGCTCATTGGCGCACGCACGGAAAACCGCCATTTGCAGACATTGGTGGATGAGTCGCCAGAAATCCCCGCAGCCTCGCTCACGCCTCTGGTCCTTGGCACGGCCTTGGGCATTGGTGCGATTGTCGCGCTGGCAAGCTTCAGTTGGCTGAACATCACCCAGGCGTCGTTGGTGGTGGTGCCGCTGCTGGTCAGTGGCTGGTTGTTCCTTGAAAGCCCTGGCAAAGCCTACGACGAATTGGCCGAGCATCTGGCGGGCATGCGCAATGAGGTCTTTATCTTCGGCTGTTCCGCGCTGTTCGGCGCGCTGTTCAATCAACTGGTGTCCCTGGATCAACTGGTGCCGCTACTGGGCGGTTCCTCCCAGGTATTTGTGCTGCAATGCATTGCCCTGCTGGGTATCGTCGGGCTCGCGCTGATCGGCATTGCGCCGATTATTACCCTGAGTATTTGTGCCGGCTTGCTGGCCCAATTGCAGGCGGCCGGTGTCAACCCTCTGGGCCCCGCCGTCAGCCTGGTCTGCGCCTTCTCCCTGGCGATGCTGCTCTCGCCCTTTGGGCCCGCCGTGTTGATCCTCGCGCGTACCGCAGGCACCTTGCCGTGGACGATTGTCCTTACCTGGAATGGCCGCTTTGCGCTGATCGCCATCCCGGTATTACTCGCCCTGTCCTGGGTCGTGCAATGGAACCATTAGCGGAACAGGATTCCGCTATGCTGCCATTTCGCGCGACTATATAAGTCATTGCATTGAAATCACGCCGGTTACTGCCCACACTGCCTGGCATTATCGGCTAACCTCTTCCACTGCCAGCCCGCTGCCCACATGAGCCTCCATGACTGAAGAAATCGAAACGCCCGAGAACGAACCCAAGGACCGGAAATTCGTCGAGGCCCTGAGTCGGGGTCTCGAAGTGTTGCGCGCGTTCACCCACGGCAACGTCACCCGGGGCAACCAGGACATCGCGCGGATTACCGGGCTGCCCAAGCCCACGGTTTCGCGCCTGACCTACACCCTGACGCAGCTTGGCTACCTGAGCTACAACCAGGACGTGGAAAAGTACCAACTCGACTCCGGGGTGCTGGCCCTGGGGTATGCCTATGTCAACAACCTGCGGGTCCGCCAGTTGGGCAAACCGCTGATGGACGAGTTCGCACGGCGCACCAACACCACCGTTGGCCTCACCTGCCGCGATCGGTTGTCGATGATTTATGTGGAAAGCTGCCGCCCACCCGACGTGGCCAGCCTGCGCATGGAAGCCGGCGTGCGCCTGCCCCTGAGCACTACTGCGGCGGGCCGTGCCTACCTGGCTGCCACCCCGGAAAACGAGCGGGCACACCTGATCGGCGAAATTGCCAAGAAGGCCGGTGACGAATGGCCGGCCCTGGAAGCCTCGCTGAACGAATCGTTTCGCGAGTATGAGGAGTTCGGTTTTTGCCTATCCCTCGGCGAATGGGACCGCAACGTCAACGCCGCTGGCGTTCCGCTGCGCCTGACCGACGGCAGCATCATGGCCCTGACCTGTGGCGCGCCGAAATTCCAACTGCCGACCGACACCCTGCAAAGCTCCCTGGCACATCAACTGGTGATGTTGGCCAGGGACATCGAAAGCCTGGGCGCCTGATCGCCATGGGTCCTGCAGGCGCGAAACTGTTCGCGCCTGCAGGAGCCATTTACAGGCTACCGCTCAACTCGGGAACCGCCTCGAACAAGTCCGCCACCAGGCCGTAATCAGCCACCTGGA
>NZ_AOHN01000048.1:0-2407 GCF_000510915.2 Pseudomonas sp. FH4
GCATCCTGCAGCGCCTCGGCGTGGGGTACGTCGAGATCGACGAGCGCATGCCCGATCGGGACTGGGACGTGGTGCTGCTGCGCCTGTCCGACTCCCAACTGTCGCAGAACCCCGAGCTGTTACGGGTACTGATCCAGCAATACGGCCGCACCTGCCGGCGTTATGACTTCGTGACCATCACCCCCGTGTCACTGCGCATCGTCGCGGTGGACTTCAACGACGATCAGCAAACGCTGGTCGCCAGCCTGTAGGAGCCCCCCAATGGGAGCCAGCATTACCCTTGCAGGTGAAAGCCTGATCGCGCAAAAACAAGGCGCACAACAACCCCTGATCGTTTCTCGGTTCGTCCTGGCCAACGTGCCCGGGCTGGACCCCAGCGGCCAGGTCGATCGGGCGGCGCCGAAGCCGGCCGCGCACCTGGTGGCGAGCTATGACGTCACGCAAAAAGGTTTTGTGAACCCCAACCAGATTGTTTACAGCCTGATGCTGGGCAGCGATATCGGGGATTTTGATTGGAACTGGATCGGCCTAGAGACCGCCGAAGGCGTGTTGCTGGCCGTGGCCTACGTGCCACTGCAGCAGAAGCGCAAGAACATCCCGCCGCTGCAGCTGGGCAACAACGTTACCCGCAACTTCCTGGTGGTGTTCGACGGCGCCCAGGCGCTGACCGGGATCACCATCGACGCCAAAACCTGGCAGCACGACTTCACTGTGCGCCTGCATGGCATCGACGAGCGCGAGCGCCTGAGCAACCGCGATACCTTCGGCCGGGCCTGCTTTTTCAGCGACGGGCTGAAGCTGGCCAAGGTCGGCAACAGTTACCAGGTGCAACCCGGGACGGCCTATATCGAGGGTGTGCGGGTGTTGGCGGCGGCTGCGGTCGCCGTGGCGCCGCCGGGCTTCCCTGCCAAAGCCTGGCTGGATGTGAGCCTGGAGCGCCAGTTAAGCGATGTGGTGGCCCGCTGGGAGGTGCGTTTCGGCGCCGCCCTGGCTGACTTCACCGACAGTGCCGGCGTGCGCCATTTCTGCGTGCCGTTGGCGGATCTGCCCAACTCCAGCACAGTGACCGATTTGCGCCAGGCCGAGCCGATCAGTGATCCCCTGGTGAAGCACTTTGCGGGCAAAAAGTGGGTTGAAGGCGAGCTGGACAAGAAGGCGGATAAAGGTTCGAGCCTTGAGGATTACAACATCCTCAACGCCATCCCCAACCTGAACCCGCTGCCCGAAGGCAGCCTGGATATTCACGGCGGGTCCTATAGTTTTTTGACTGCGCTCAATGAGTCGCATCTTTGCCAAAACTGCTATTGGAACGGTGCGAATTGGGTACGTCACGACGAAAAACGGGCAGCGGTGGCATTGATTGCCGGTGCCGGCAGAGTGCGGGTGCAGCGGGTTGGACCAGGTAAAAACCCAATCGCCTGGGCCTCAGCGTTCGACGTGCGTGACAGCGGTAACACCTACAGCTCTAGCGATATTGACCAGTTGATCGAGGCCATCAACGACGCGATCGACAAAAAGGCAAACAAAGGGACCACGCTGGACGAGTACAAGATCAAAGATGCGATCCCAAACAGGAATCCTTTGCCGGGCGACAGCCTGGATATTCACGGCGGAACCTATGCTTTCCTCACCTCCGCAACTGAGTCCAACCTTTCCCAAAACTGCTACTGGAACGGTACAGCCTGGATGCGTCATGACCAGTCTCGACCGTCTATTACGCTGTTCACCAACTCTGGAAACGCCTATGTGCGTAAGGCCGAGCCGGGACCGAACCCGATTGCCTGGACTTACAGCGGCAAATTAAGAGATAGCGGTGACACCTACGATATGACGGATATCGACCGCTTTTTGGACCAGCTACGCCAATCGGTAAACCAGCATCACCAGTGGTTGATCCTGATCGACGCCGAGCTAAAGAAGAAGGCCAACAAGGGCACCACACTCGCTGATTACGGGATCTTAAACGCCATTCCGAACGTTAATCCCCTGCCCGAAGGCAGCCTGGATATTCACGGCGGCTCCTACGGTTTTTTGACGGCCCTGAACGAAACCCACCTGGCGCAAAACTGCTACTGGAACGGCAGCAACTGGATGCGCCATGACGAATCCCGATCGTCGGTTGTACTGATTGCCGGTGCCGGTGTTTTGCGCGTGCAGCGCGTTGCCCCTGGGCCGAACCCGATTGTGTTTACGGGTTCGTCCGAGATCATCGACAGCAGCAAAAAGGCCCTTCCTGGGGTGCCCGGCATCGCGCCGATCGCCAGCCTGGAGCAACTGGACGCTGGGGCCGATGAAACCAGCATCGTGACGCCGCGCACCCTGCGTTGGGGGTTTTCGATCAGCCTGGCCGACAATGGCTATATCGCGTTCCCGCGCTGGTTGGGCGGATTGATCATCCAATGGGGCA
>NZ_AOHN01000049.1:0-2218 GCF_000510915.2 Pseudomonas sp. FH4
TCTGACACGATGTCGGCGTTATCGAAGCGCAACGACTCGATGCCGGTGAACTGCTGGTGGAGTTCTTCGCCCAGGCGGCTAAAGGAGAACCGCGACTGCGGATAGGTCAGCGTCGGCTGATAGTCGCCGGTGCCGCTCTCGCGAAAGGCCGCACGGACGAATAGATCGACTTCGGCCTGCAGCTTGGTGCGCTGCTCGACGGTCAGCAGGCTACGTGGCCACAGGGTCAACTTCAGCGCGTGCTGGGTCTCAGGCATCACCATGACCAGCAGATCGTCACCATGGCCATGGTTGCCCTGGTCGCGGATATGCGCGTTGATTTGCTCCAGGTACGTCGCCGCCGGCACGTCCGCGTCGAACAGCACATAAGCATTGGCACTGCCTGGCCCCCGTGGGGCGCCGTGCAGAAAGTACACGCCATCGGGCCGCACGCCCGGGAAGCCGGCGATCATCGCCCGGTATACCGCGTCGGTATGCCACTGGTTGACCGCCGAGAACTGGTTGCGCACCCGTAAACGCAGCTGCTCGTCAGGCTCAGGATCTGCACCTGGTGCAATCAACCAGCCGTCAGCGTTGACCACCTGGGCAATGCCGGCGATCGGCACCGGCAGGATGGCGTAGTAACCCGGGGCCAGGTTGTAGCCGCTGCCCACGTCCTGGGCCTCCACTGGCACTTCCAGCTGCATCAGCCCATCGGCAAAGGTCGCCGCCTGGGTGGTCACCAACTGGTAGATATGGCCATTGATCGCCGCCGACTGCACCAGGATGCCGGCGGGCAGCTCCAGGGCGCCGCCGGCAACGTCACGGGTAAACAGCAATACGCCTTTGGCCTTGGTCGCGCCTTTGCGCTCCACGTTGACCGCCCAGGCCAACATGTCCAGCCACTTACGGACGGCGGTTTTGACAAAGAAATTAGGCAGCACGGTGTCGCTGACGAAGGTAATCAGCCACATGACCGGCTTGGTCACCAGGGCCGTGATCACCCGCCAGAACGGCGAATAGGCGCTGGTGTTGCTCAGCTTGCTGCCCTGGGCCTCAACTTCCTTTTCCCAGGCTTTGCGCAAACCTTCCTCGGTTACCGGAATACCGGACTCTGCCAGCGCCTGTTTAAAATCAACGTCGCTCACAGGGTCACCTCGATGTCGCCAAATTTCAGGGTTTTCGCCGTGACCAGGTACTGCCCCGTTTGCACCTGGTTAATCAGGGCGGTACCGGGCACCAGGCGTTGGTCGGCCTCCACCAGCAGCTCCAGTTGCTGGATGCAGTCGCGCTGACGCAGCTTGCTACGCTCGGCCACCAGCGTTACCAGCAGGCCGCTTTCGCGGATCATGTGCGCTATGTCCTGGGCGATGCTGGCCCGGTCATCAATCAGCAGCGGCTGACGGGATGGGTCCAGCGCCAGGTCGTTGTCCATGATCAACAGGTCGATGTACTCGCTCATCACCCCACCGCCATGGCCAACATGCCTTCCAGCTCCAGCGGGTTCATCTGCTTGCCGGTGTGAATGTTCACGTTCTCCACATGGGTGCCCTTGTTCTGGGTTTGGTTGTTGTTCTGGATGCTTGCCAGCAGACCGCCCCGGGGCACAGCGTCTGGCCGTTTCGGTGACAGGCTGCCCACGGCACCATTGATACGCTGCTGGCTTTGCTCGGCCTGCTGCATAGGTGGCGGCGCCAGTACCAGGGCCGGCGGTTGACGCGGAGGTTCCAGGGCGGCGAGTGGTTGCGCGATCGGCGCCGGGCCTTTCGGTACCGGGGCCAGAACCAAAGCCGGTGCTTGTGCCTGGGGCTGCAGGGCGTTGAGCATCGGCGCAGGTTGTGCCGGCACCTTCGACGTGGCCGCCATCACCAGGGGCGGCGCCTGGATCGGCTGCTGGGCGGCGCCCACGAGTTGGGGCAGCAACGGCGCTTCGACCTGGGGCGCACTGATACCCGGCATTTGCGGCGGTGCCGGCAAATCCCCAAATGCAGCGTCGATCTGCACGCCCGGGATCTTGTTCAGCATCTCGATCAAACCATTGATGGCCTGTTTAAAGATGTTGACGATGCCGTCCCACGCCGCGCTGGCCATGCCCGCCCAGCCGCCCATAGAGCCAAACCAGTCAGACAGCGCGGTCAGTTGCCCGCTAACCCACTGGAACGCCTCGCTGTTGAGTAGCGCACTGGTCCATTCGTCCCAGTAGATGATCGCCGCCGCCACGGCCGCGACCAGGGCAACG
>NZ_AOHN01000050.1:0-985 GCF_000510915.2 Pseudomonas sp. FH4
ACCAGGAGCTGCGCCAGCAAGGCTTTTAACGCCGTTGCGGTAGCTTCATCCATTGGGGGTTTGCTCTCTGTTTGGGGTTGGGTGGTTTCGGTGGGCAACACATCGGCGGCGAAACGCTTGAAAAAGCCGGTCAGGGCTTTGATCAGTCCGGTTTCAGCGGTGTCTGGGGTGTCGTCCTGCAGGCGGCCAAGTTCGACCGAGGCGGCGTAATAGGAAGCGCGGTTGTTTTTGTGGGAGAAGTACAGTTCTTGGGTGCCCACACTTGCCGGCTCATCCGTAACGCCCATGCCGGTCAGATAGGCTTTGCCCTTCCCTCGGAAGTCTGGGGTGATCTCGATGCTGGTGAACAGTTTCTGGCCCTGATCATTCAGGTACAGCAGCCGGTCGTTTGGCTTCAATTGCGCTTCCAGCGCCACCTCGCCCGGCTCTAGGTCTTCGGCCTCTTCCACCAGGCGCACGGCATAAACGGTGCCGTGGGAGCCCGGCCAGCGTTCGTGATCGCACCAGATCACAGCCGTGTAAAAGGACGGCTTATAGGTTTCAGCGATATCGCGCAGTTCCTGGGGAAGGATCACGCGCCCATCAACGGTGGCTCCGCTGGTGGCGACACGTTTCCAGAACGAAACAAGGGAACGGGGCATGGGTTTAACTGCGCTCAATCGGTTGAATGAGCCGCCACGATAGGGAGCTGACAAGCCCCAAACAAACGGTTGCTTTGCGCGTTCCTCCTATATTCGACATATAGGTGGATCGCGGAATTTAACCCCGCGTTTCCTGCGTTTTCGCCGCATAGACTGCGGCCCATGTACTACTCGACCGAAGTTAAAGAAGCCGCCAAACGCCTGTTTCTACGCCGCTGTAAGGCCAAGGAAATTCAGGCGCAGCTCAACCTGCCCAACATCCGCATCGTCTACTACTGGATACGCCAGGGCGGGTGGGAAGACATGCTGTCGGACGAGGAACCGCTGACGGCCGTCGGCCGGCG
>NZ_AOHN01000051.1:0-591 GCF_000510915.2 Pseudomonas sp. FH4
GTCGGTGGCTGAACTGGTCGAGAAACTGAAAAACGAAGCGAAGGTGCTTTGAATTGGAGAGCCTGATCATGACTATCCTCGTAATCGCCGAACACGATAACAAGGTGCTGGCCCCGGCCACCCTGAACACCGTTGCTGCCGCCGCCAAAATCGGTGGCGACATCCACGTACTGGTCGCCGGTCAAGGCGCTGGCGCCGTGGCTGAAGCTGCAGCAAAAGTAGCTGGCGTGAGCAAAGTACTGCTGGCTGACAATGCTGCCTACGCGCACCAACTGCCGGAAAACGTCGCGCCTCTGGTTGCAGAGCTTGGCGCTTCCTACAGCCACATCCTGGCTGCCGCTACCTCCAACGGCAAAAACATCCTGCCACGCGTTGCCGCGCAGCTGGACGTTGACCAGATCTCCGAGATCGTTTCGGTGGAAAGCGCCGACACCTTCAAGCGCCCGATCTACGCCGGTAACGCCATTGCCACCGTGCAATCGACAGCTGCCGTCAAAGTCATCACCGTACGCGCCACCGGCTTCGACCCGGTTGCCGCGGAAGGGGGTTCGGCTGCCGTTGAAGCCGTTGCGGCTGTGCACAATGCTGGCA
>NZ_AOHN01000052.1:0-21200 GCF_000510915.2 Pseudomonas sp. FH4
GGTCCAACGCCTGCACATGAGCCGGGATCGGCAAGGCCAGATGAGCCTGGTTCAGCAGCAGCTTGAGGCCGCTGTCTTCGATCATGTAGCCCAGGCGATCCTGCGGGTATTCCGGGTCCAGCGGCACATAGGCGCCACCGGCCTTGAGCACCGCCAGCAAGCCGATTACCATTTCCAGCGAACGCTCAACCGCCACGCCCACCAGCACGTCCGGGCCGACGCCCAGTTCCAGCAGGCGGTGCGCCCACTGGTTGGCGCGGGTATTGAGTTCGGCGTAGCTCAGTTGTTGTTCGGCAAACACCAGCGCCACCGCTTCTGGGGTGCGCGCCGCCTGTTCTTCGATCAACTGCTGGATGCACTGCCCGGCCGGGTAAGCTACGGCGGTGCGGTTCCAGTCATGCAACATTTGCTGCTGGCTGGTCTCAAACAGCTTGAGCTCGCCCAGTGGACTGTCCGCTGCTACCTCAAGCATCTGTTCAAGCACAGCCAGCAGTTGTTCGCTCACTTGACCAATGGTCGAGGCCGCAAAGTGCGCACACTGATAGCTGAAGTTGAACGCCAGGGTCTGCCCCACACCGATCATCACGGTCAACGGGTAGTTGGTCCGCTCGAAATAACTGACGTTCTTGAACACTAGTTCCTTGGGCGCTTCCTGCTGCAGCACCTCGGACACCGGGTAGTTCTCGAACACCAGCAGGCTGTCGAACAGGTCACCGCCGTCCTGCGCGGCCCAGCGCTGGATGTCGAACAGCGGCGTGTATTCGTACTCACGCAGGCGCAGGTTCAACTGCTGCACACTGTGCAACCAGCTTTCCAGGCTTTGTTCAGGTTGTGGGCTGGCAATCACCGGCAGCGTATTGATGAACAGGCCGATCTGTTGTTCGACGCCCTTGAGGTCGGCAGGCCGCCCGGACACAGTAGCCCCGAACGCCACGCTCGATTGACCGGTATAACGCTTCAACAGCAACAGCCAGGCCGCCTGGACCAAGGTGTTGAGGGTGACTTTGTGAGCCTGGGCCAGGCTGCGCAGACGTTGGGTGGTGGGTTCGTCCACAATTTGGCGCTGTTCGCCATAGAGCGCCTGCGAACCGGCGACTGGTGTGTGTGCGATAGCACGGGCCAAATGGGTCGGCTCATTGAGCGCCAGCAGTTGCTCTTTCCAGAATCGCTCGCTGGCCTCGGCATCCTGGCGTTGCAGCCACTGGATGTAGTCACGATAGCGGCCGGCATTCAACGCCAGCGTTTCACCGCTGTAGCGCTGCAACACCTCCCCCATCAATTGCGAAGCGCTCCAGCCATCCATGAGGATGTGATGGTTGGTGTAGATCAGGTGATAACGCAGTGCATCGACGCGTATCAGCACCAGACGCAATAACGGTGCCTGCGTCAAATCAAAGCCCTGCGCAAGCTCGGCCAAGGCCCGGGCGTCCAGCTGCGCCATGAGATCGGCGCGACCTTGCCAGTCCAATACCGTGAACGGCACGCTGACGTGTGGGTGGACCACCTGCACCGGTTGCTCCAGGCTGCCCTGCCAGACAAAACTGGTGCGCAGTACATCGCGAGCATCCATCGTGGCTTGCCAGGCGGCCAGAAAACGTTGCGGATCAAGCCCCTCGACATCCAGCCGCACCTGGTTGGTGTAACTGCCACCCTGAGGCTCATACAGGGTATGGAACAACATGCCACGCTGCATCGGCGACAAGGCATACACATCCTCAATCGCACCAGCACTGGCCGGCAATTCGTCCAGTTGCTGCTGGGTCAACGTCGCCAGCGGGAAATCCGAGGGTGTCAGGCCACGATGCTGGGGCTGGCAACAATGTTCGATCAGTTGCTCAAGTTCACGGGCGTATTCATCGGCCAGGCGCTGAATCACCGGCTCACTGAACATCTGCTCACTGAAGGTCCAACCCAGGCTCAACTCACCGCCATACACCTGGCCATTGAGCGACAACCAATTGCCCAATGACGCCAGCGGGCTGTGCTCGGCGCCTTTGGCTTCAGTGGCCGGAACAAACAGCACACCGTCCTCGGCATCGAAACTGCCGTCGAACTGCCCCAGGTAGTTAAAGGTAATGCGCGGCACTGCTTGTTGGCTCAGGGCCTGGCGTGTCGGCTCATCGCCCAGGTAACGCAACAGGCCAAAACCGACCCCGCGATCGGGTACCGCACGCAACTGCTCCTTGATCTGCTTGATCGAGTCAGCAACGCCTGCGGCCGGCGTCAAGTTGACCGGAAACATACTGGTGAACCAGCCCACGGTGCGGGTCAGATCCAATTGTTCAAACAGCTCTTCGCGGCCATGGCCCTCAAGCTGGATCAACGTTGAGCCTTGCCCGGTCCAGCGGCAGATCACCCGCGCCAAAGCAGCCAACAGCAAGTCGTTGATCTGGGTCCGGTAGGCCACGGCCGTGTCCTGCAACAACTGACGGGTCAGGGTTGAGTTCAATCGCGTGTAGACCGTCTGGGCATGACAGTTTTGCAGTGAGCCTTGCGGGTTGTCGCAAGGCAGTTGTGCGGCATCGGCCAACCCCTGGGCTTGCCAGTACGGCAACTGTTGCAGTAAAGCGGCGCTCTGGCCATGAGCCTGCAAGTGCTCGACCCAGCGCTTGAATGACACCGTCTTGAGGCCGAACGTGATCACCTGCCCCGCCAACAGCTGCCTATAGGCCTCTTGCAGGTCCTCCAGCAGGATGCGCCAGGACACACCGTCCACCACCAAATGGTGCACCACTAACAACAGGCGTTGCTCGCCTCCGGGCAATTCGAAGAGCACCGCACGCAATAGCGGCCCGTGCTCCAGGCCGAGACTGCCCTGGGCCTGGTCGGCAAGCCATTCAAGCTCGCCCAGGTCAGCCACCGTTTTGTGCCAGAGCGGCGCGGACAACAACTGCTGTTGCTCCAGGGAGCGATAGCTTGCCGTCAGGTTCTGTGGGTCAAAGCTCAGGCGCAAGCCGTCGTGATGACTGATCAGTGCCTGCAATGCCTGTTCAAGGCGTTGCGGATCCAGAGGGTTCAACGGCTTGAGCAACACCGATTGGTTCCAGCGCTGACGCTCGGGGATTGCCTGCTCAAAGAACCACTGCTGCACCGGTAACAGGGCGCAGGCACCGCTGACCGGGCCTTGTTCAACGAGCACATCCGGTTCGCCGACCTCAGCCACCCTCGCCAGGCGCTGGACTGTTTGTTGCTGAAACAGATCTTTAGGGGTAAAGCGAATACCCGCCTGGCGCGCCCGGCTGACCACTTGGATCGAAATGATCGAGTCGCCACCCAGGGTAAAGAAGTTATCCGTGACACCGACCTGCTCAAGCTTGAGGATGTCCTGCCAGATCGCCACAAGCTGACGCTCCAGGGCATTGCCCGGGGCGAGATAAGCCCGCAGGTTCTGGGTCAGGTCTGGCACCGGCAAAGCCTTGCGGTCGAGCTTGCCATTGGGGGTCAACGGCAACTGGTCGAGGAACACCACATGCGCCGGCACCATGTACTCCGGCAAGTGCTCCTTGAGCTGCGCCTTGATCGCCTCGCCCAGGGCTGCCGCCCCTTCGCTGGCACTGACGGAGGCCACCAGATAGGCCACCAGTTGCTGACCGCTGGCCCCTTCGATTGCCAGTACCACGCCTTCGCGCACGGACTCAAGGGCCAGCAACCGCGCCTCGATTTCACCCAGTTCGATACGGAAGCCACGCACCTTGACCTGATGGTCGATACGCCCCACGTATTCGATCACGCCATCGGCGCGGTAACGGGTCAGGTCGCCGGTACGGTACAGACGCTCGCCCGTGGTCGAGAATGGGTTGGGCACATAACGTTCGGCCGTCAGGCCTGGACGGAACAGGTAGCCACGGGTGATACCCTCGCCCGCCAGATACAGCTCGGCGGCGACGCCTATCGGTACCGTTTGCAGCTGTTGGTCCAGCAAGTAGCTGGCGGTGTTGTCCAGGGGCCGGCCAATATTGGCCGATGCCCCGATGGCGCGCCGGGTCCAGGTCGAATAGGTAGTGTCTTCCGATGGCCCGTACAAGTCGTAGACATGCTCCACCGTGGGCTGCGCATAGAGCACTTCTACCAACGACTGCTTCAGCGGTTCACCGGCCAGGTTGATGATGCGCACACTCGCGGGAATCTGCCCGGCCCGTTGCAGGGCGGCAATCGCCGACGGCACGGTGTTGATCAGGCGCACTTGATCCCGGGCCGCCAGGTCAGGCAGCTCCAGGGCATTGCGTGCCATGACGATTGAACCGCCACTGGCCAGGGTGACAAAAATCTCCCACACCGACAGGTCGAAACACACGGACGTCGAGGCCAGGACACCTTGCAGGTCATCCTGGCTGTACACCTGCTGCGACCAGTGGATCAGCGCCAGCACGTTACGGTGGGCAATCGCCACACCCTTCGGCTTGCCCGTGGAACCGGAGGTGTAAATCACATAGGCCAGGTTAGACGACTGCCCACGGTGCCCCGGGTTGTGCTGCGCATACCCGGCAAACGCGTCGCCACCGGCCTCCACCAGCACGACCTGGGCATTACCCTGCGGCAGTTGCTCCAACAGGCTGGCCTGAGTCAGCAAGACCTTGGCCTGGCTGTCTTCAAGCATGTAGGCCACACGGTCCTGCGGGTAATCCGGGTCCAGCGGCACATAGGCGCCACCGGCCTTGAGTACCGCCAGCAAGGCAATCACCAACTCGCTGGAGCGCGGCATCGCCACACCCACCCGGACTTCCGCCGCAATACCCAGCTCGATCAGCCGGTGCGCCAGCTGGTTGGCCCGCGCATTGAGCTGGGCGTAACTCAGGATTTGCTCGCCCGCCACCAGGGCCAAGGCATCCGGCTGTTGCTCGGCGCGCGCTTCGATCAGATGCTGGATACCAGGCTGATCGGCAAAGGTCGAACCGTTGGTATTCCAATCGTGGGTGATCAACTGCGCTTCGCGGATGCTGAGTAGCGCCAGCTCGGCCACCGACTGCTGCGGGTCACTGACGATCCCCTGCAACAGGGTTTGCCAATGCAAGGCCAGGCGCTCGATGGTCGCGGCCTCGAACAGGTCAGTCGCGTAAATCAGTGACGCCGACACCCCGTCCTCGGATTCGAAGGTGTTCAAGGTCAGGTCGAACTGCGCCGTGGCGCTCTCCCAGCTCAAGCCTTCGACATGCAACGCGTCCAGCCGAATGCTGGTGCTCAGGTGCTGGGGGTCCTGGCTCTGATGGTTGAACATCACCTGGAACAACGGGTTATGGCTCAGGCTGCGCTCGGGCTGCAAGCGATCGACCAACTGCTCGAACGGCAGGTCCTGCCAGGCCTGGCCAGCCAGCGCGGAACGGCGCACCTGGCCCAGGAAGTCGCGAAACGACAAGCCCTCGCTGAACTCAGCCTTGAGCACCTGGGTATTGACGAAGAAGCCAATCAGGCGCTCGGTCTCCAACCGGTTACGGTTGGCGATGGGCACGCCGACGCGAATATCGTTTTGCCCGCTGTAGCGGTGCAACAAAGCCTGGAACGACGCCAGCAACAGCATAAACAGCGTGACCTGTTCGCGCTGGGCCAACTGTTTCAACGCCGCGCCCAGCTCTGCGCTCAATGGGATCTGTATTTGCGCACCACGGTAACTCTGCTGGGCCGGACGCGGATGATCGGTCGGCAACTCCAGCACGGGTTGCTCACCGCCCAGTTGCTCCAACCAATATGCCAGTTGACGCTCGCGCTCGCCGCTGTCCATCCACTGGCGCTGCCACAGTGCGTAGTCGGCGTATTGGATCGGCAAGGCCGGCAGTTGCACGTCCTGGCCCTGGCTGTAACCGGCATAAAGTTCAATCAGCTCATCCACAGTCACTTTCATCGACCAACGGTCGGAGACGATGTGGTGTTGAGTCACGATCAGCACGTAGTCGTCGGCCGCCAATTGCAGCAATTTGGCCCGCAACAACGGACCTTGATGCAGGTTGAACAGTTGGCTTACTTCCTGGTCGACCCGGGCCTTGAGCCGCGTATCGAAATCTGCTGTCGGACCGAAGGGTTCGACGGCGAGAGTCAGTTTCATCTCGGGCTGAATCACCTGCACGGTGCCCCCGTCTTCTTCGATGAACTGTGTGCGCAGGCTCTCATGACGCGCCAGCAGCGTGTTGAAACTGCGCTCCAGCGCAGCGACATCCAGGGTGCCGCGCAGGCGCAGCGCCGTCGGAATATGGTAAGCGGCGCTGTCCGGGTCCAATTGCCAGAGGAACCACTGCCGCTCTTGGGCATAGGACAGCGGCAACGATTGATCGCGCTCGATCCGGGTCAACGCGGGGGCCTGTACGCTCGACGCCTCTGGCTCCAAGGCCTGGACAAAGGTCTGCAAGGTGCTGTGTTCAAACAACGTACGCAGCGGTACTTCAGCGTTCAGCAACTGCCGCACTCGCGACATGACCTGGGTAGCCAGCAACGAGTGCCCGCCCAGTTCGAAGAAATTGTCCGTCAGGCCCACCTGCGCAAGCTTGAGCACTTCTTGCCAGATCTGCGCCACTTGCCGCTGCCGTTCGGTGCTCGGCGCCACATAGGTCTTCTGCACCTGACTGGCGTCCGGCTTGGGCAGGGCCTTGCGGTCCAGCTTGCCGTTGGGCGTCAGGGGCAGGCGCTCCATGAACAGCCAGTACTGCGGCACCATGTAGTCCGGCAGTTGTTGGTGCAGGCTGTGTTTCAGCGCTTCGCGCAAGGTGTCTTCTGACGCCTCGGGCGCCACTAGGTAGCTGACCAGCACCGGCCCTTGCGCACCGTCCTGGGCCACCACCACCGCTTCGCGTACCTCGGCGTGTTCCAGCAAGCGCGCTTCGATCTCACCCAGTTCAATCCGAAAACCGCGGATCTTCACCTGATGGTCGATCCGGCTGATGTAGTCGATTACCCCGTCCGCGCGATACCGCGCCAGGTCGCCAGTACGGTAGAAACGCCCGCCCGGCTCGCCATACGGGTTGGGCAGGAAGCGCTCGGCGGTCAGTGCCGGACGTTCGAAATAACCCCGCGCCAAGCCATCGCCACCGATCAGCAACTCACCCGCCACCCCCACTGGGTTAGCCGCCAGGTCTTCACCAAGGATGTACAGCGAGGTGTTGTTGATCGCCTTGCCCAGGTATGGGTGACTGTGTTCGCTGCTCAACGGCTGCAAGGCCGACCAGATGGTGGTTTCGGTCGGGCCATAGAGGTTCCAGGTTTGCGCACCCAGGGCCGTCATGCGCACGGCCAGTTCATCGGCCAGCGCTTCGCCGCCGCACAGGAAGCGACGCCCCGCCAGGGCACCTGCGTTAGGGCTTTCCAGCAGCATGCGCCAAGTCGACGGCGTGGCTTGCAGCAGCGTGATGCCCTGCGCTTGTACCTGCTGGAGGATCAGCTCCGGATCGCGCTGGGTGTCCTGGCTGGCCAGGACCACACGCCCGCCGACCATCAACGGCGTGTACAGCTCCAGGCCGAAGATGTCGAAAGAGAACGTGGTCAGCGACAACAGGCGATCCTGCGCACCGATCCCCGGCGCGGCGGCCATGCTGACAATGAAGTTGGTCAGCGCGCCATGGCGCACCATCACGCCCTTGGGCTTGCCGGTGGAGCCGGAGGTGTAGATCGCATAGGCGAGGTTTTCCGGGTCCAGCGTCACCTGTGGGTTTGCGCTGCTGTAGCCGCTCAGGGCCTGGCCCAGGTCCAACGCCTGCACGTGAGCCGGGATTGGCAAGGCCTGATGAGCTTGGTTCAGCAGCAGTTTCAGGCCACTGTCTTCGATCATGTAGCCCAGGCGATCCTGCGGGTATTCCGGGTCCAGCGGCACATACGCGCCACCGGCCTTGAGCACCGCCAGCAAACAGATGACCATTTCCAGCGAACGCTCAACCGCCACGCCCACCAGCACGTCCGGGCCGACGCCCAGTTCCAGCAGGCGGTGCGCCCACTGGTTGGCGCGGGTATTGAGTTCGGCGTAGCTCAGTTGTTGTTCGGCAAACACCAGCGCCACCGCTTCTGGGGTGCGCGCCGCCTGCTCTTCGATCAACTGCTGGATGCACTGTCCGGCCGGGTAAGCTGCGGCGGTGCGGTTCCAGTCTTCGAGAATCACACGCTCGTGCGCTGCGGCCAGCAACGGCAATTGCGCAATACGTTGCGTAGGGTCAGCCACTACCGCCTGCAACAGGTGCTGCCAGTGTTGCGCCAGGCGCTCGATGGTGCTGGCGTCGAACAGGTCCGTGGCGTACTTGAGCACCGCTTCGATGCCATGCGCATGCTCGACCGTGTTAAGCACCAGGTCGAACTGGGCAGTCTGGCTTTGCCATTCCAGACGTTCAACGTGCAATTCGCTCAGGCCGGTTTGCGCATCGCTGCGGCTTTCGGCCTGGTGGTTGAACATCACCTGGAACAACGGGCTGTGGCTCAGGCTGCGGCCTGGCTGCAGCGCTTCCACCAGTTGCTCGAACGGCAGATCCTGATGGGCCTGGGCATCCTGCGCAGTCTGGCGGACCTGGCGCAGCAACTCGATGAATGAGCCCTGGCCATCGATATCAGCCTTGAGCACCTGGGTATTGACGAAAAAGCCGATCAACCGCTCGATTTCAGCGCGACCACGATTGGCCACTGGCACGCCGACGCGAATGTCTTCCTGCCCGCTGTAACGGTGCAACAGCACCTGGAATGACGCCAGCAACAGCACGAACAGCGTGGTGTTTTCCCGCTTGGCCAGGGTTTTGAGGCTTTCAGCGAGCACCTCATCAAGAATCAGGCGACAACTGGCCCCAGCAAAACTCTGCAGCGCCGGCCGTGGGAAGTCGGTGGGTAATTCGAGCACCGGCTGTTCGCCGCCGAGCTTGTCTTGCCAGTAGGCCAGTTGCCGCTCCTGCTCACCCGCCTCCATCCACTGGCGCTGCCATTGCGCATAGTCGGGGTACTGGATCGTCAACTCCGGCAATTGCACTGTTTGGCCCTGGCTGAAGCCGGCATAAAACTGCACCAGTTCCTCGACCATGACCTGCATCGACCAGCCATCGGAGACGATGTGGTGCAAGGTCATCACCAACACATGGTCGTCAGCGGCCAGACGTAGCAGACGTGCGCGCATCAGCGGGCCCGCCTGTAAATCAAAGAGTTTGCCTGTTTCTTGTTCGACAAATGCCTGCAAGTGCGCTTCCAGAGCCTCCCCCTGCGGCAGGTGCAGTTCATCGACGTCCAGTGCAAAAGGCCCTGCTGGCAGGACCACTTGCAAGGGCTGATCATCTTGTTGAGTGAACACGCTGCGCAAGCTTTCGTGTCGATCGACCAGGGCCTCGATGCTGCGTTGCAACGCAGCGACATCCAGCCGGCCCTTGAGTCGCAGGGCCGTGGGGATGTTATAGGCCGTGCTCTGCGGCGCCCACTGCCAGAGGAACCACTGCCGTTGCTGGGCATAGGACAGCAACAACGGTTCTTCGGCCGCGCGCTGGAAAACCGGGGCAATCGTGAAAAGGTTCAGGCCTTTCTGTTTGAGCAGAACTGCCAGCGCCTTTCTTTGTTTGGCCGAAAGTTTCCCTACCGACTCGATTAACTCTTGCACGCGTTGTCCTCACTCAAGAAATCAGTTTTTCAAGATCATCGAGAGATAGACGTTTGAGGGCCTCCAGAGATTTAGCCAATTCATCCTGAACCGGCGACAAATCGGCGCGCAGGGCTTCGATGCGGTCACAGAACTGTTCCAGGGTATCTGCGGCAAACAACTCCTTGAGCGGTACCTGGTCACCCAGGCGTTCGCTGATCCGCGTGACCACCAGAGTCGCCAACAACGAATGGCCGCCGAGATGGAAGAAACTATCGTTCAGGCCAACCTGCTCGACTTCCAGCACTTCCTGCCAGATAGTCGCCACTTCCCATTGCAAGTCGGTGCGTGGCGCTTCGTAAGCCAATTGCCGTGGGTTGCCACCCAGTGCCAGCAAGACTTTGCGGTCGAGCTTGCCATTGGGTGTCAAGGGCAAGGCGCCGATCAGATGCAGATGGCTTGGCACCATGTGCGCCGGCAGGCTGGTCGCCAGACGGCTGCGCAGACTGTCCACCAGGTTTGGCTGGTCGCCAACATCCGGTTCAGCCACCACATACGCCAGCAACTGCTTGCCGCCAGCGCCGTCCTGAGTCAGCACCACCGCCTCGCACACCGCAGGATGTGCCAGCAGATGGGCTTCGACTTCGCTCAGCTCAATGCGGAAACCGCGGATCTTCACCTGGTGGTCGGCTCGCCCGATGTACTCGATGTCACCGTCTGCGCCCTGGCGTACCAGATCACCGCTGCGGTACAGCCGCTCCCCCCCCGTGGAAAACGGGTCAGGTACATAACGCTCGGCAGTCAGCCCCGGACGCATCAAATAACCGCGAGTGACCCCGGCACCTGCCAGGTACAACTCAGCCGCAACGCCCGCTGGCAAGGTTTGCAACTGCGAGTCCAACAAGTAGGCCGTGGTGTTTTCCAGCGGTCGCCCGATATTCGCCTGGCCACCCGGCACACGCAGGGTGAAGGTCGAATAGGTGGTGTCTTCCGATGGCCCGTACAGGTCATAGACGCGTTCCACCGCCGTGCTGGCGTACAAACTGTCGACCAGCGCCTGCTTGAGCGGCTCGCCCGCCAGGTTGATGGTTTGCACCGAGGCCGGAATCTGCCCGGCCCGCTGCAAGGCGGCAATCGCCGATGGCACGGTATTGATCAACCGTACACGCTCGCGTGCCGGTAACTCGGGCAAGGCCAGAGCGTTGTCCGCGAGCACCATGAAACCACCACCGGCCAGGGTGACGAAGATCTCCCACACCGACAGGTCGAAGCAGATTGAAGTCGAGGCCAGCACGCCTTGCAGGGCTTCGCGCGGATAGGTCGCCAGCGACCACTGGACCAGTGCCGTGACATTGCCATGGGTGATGGCCACGCCCTTGGGCTTGCCGGTGGAGCCGGAGGTGTAAATCACATAAGCCAGGTTGTCCGCGCAGGTCAGCGACGCCGGGCAGGTCTGCGGCCAGTCGTGCAGCCATTGCGGCCCTTGATCGACCAACAATACCTGCGCCTGCAACACCGCGGGCAGTACATCGCGCAACGGCGTTTCGGTCAGCACGACGGAGGCGTGGCTATCGTCGAGCATGTGCAGCAAACGTTCCTGCGGGTACTCCGGATCCAGCGGCACATAAGCCCCACCCGCCTTGAGAATCGCCAACAGGCTGATGATCATCTGCGGGGTACGACGCAGGCAGACACCCACCCGAACTTCCGGGCCAACACCCAGCGCGCGCAACTTGTGCGCCAACTGGTTGGCACGGGCATCAAGGCTGGCGTAATCCAGTTGCGCCTCGCCAAACAGTATCGCCAGCGCTTGCGGATCACGTCGTACCTGGGCTTCGATTTGCTCGACCACACTCGTAGCAATCACGACACGACCCGGCGACTGCCCCCAAGCCAATGCGGCCTGGCGCTGGTCTGTGCGCAACAACTCCAGCATTCCCAGCGGCTGGCTGGCATCAGCCACGAACTGGCCCATCAGGTGCTCCAGTTGCTCGGCCAAACGCCGGATACTCGCCGCATCGAAACAGGCTTGGTCAAAACTGCAACCCAGGGCCAACTCGCGACCCGCCACAGCCACCAGGGTCAGCGGGTAGTTGGTTTGCTCCTGACGACGAATCGGCGAGAACGCCAGGCCACTTCCCTGCCCTTGCTGCAAGGCTTCGGACATCGGGTAGTTCTCGAACACCAGGATACTGTCGAACAGCGGGCCTGCCCCCAATCCGGCCCAGCTTTGAATGTCATACAGCGGTGTGTGTTCGTGTTCACGCAAGGCCAGGTTAAGGTCCTGGACTTGCTGGATCCACTGCGCCACGGTCAGTTGCGGCGACGGCGTGGCAACCACTGGCAAGGTGTTGATAAACAGGCCAATCTGCTGCTCGACCCCAGGCAGGTCTGTCGGCCGCCCAGCCACAGTGGCACCAAAGGCAACCGTGGCCTGGCCGGTATAGCGCTGCAACAGCAACAACCAGGCGGACTGCATCAAGGTGTTGAGGGTGACTTTTTGCTCACGGGCAAAGCCGTTCAACTGTGCGGTCAGCTCGGCGCTGAACAGATGCTCATGGTCCGCATAACCATTGCCCAGTCTCTGTTGCGGCCCCACGGCGTCAGCCAGGCGAGTCGGCTCCTGCAAGTTACCCAGGGCCTCACGCCAGAACCCTTGGCTGGCCTGGGCATCACGCAGGCTCAACCACTCGATGTAATCGCGATAGCGCCCCTGTGCGGCAACCGGCGCCTGCCCGGCGTAACGCTGGAGTACCTCGCCAAACAGCTGCGAGGTACTCCAGCCGTCCATCAGAATGTGATGGCTGGTGTAAATCAGGTGATAAGTACTGGCACCGGTACGCACCAGGATTACCCGTAGCAGCGGCGCACAATCAAGCGCGAAGCCGGCTTGCAGATCCTCACGGGCCAACTGATCAAGGGCCGGTTCAAGATTCGCCCGGCCCTGCCAGTCGTGAATCACCATAGGCATGGGCACGTTACCCAGTACGATCTGCACCGGCGCATTCATCTGCGCCGGCCAGACAAACGCCGTGCGCAAAATGTCGTGAGCGTCCAGGGTCTGCTGCCAGGCTGCGCGGAAACGCTCGGCATCCAGTTGCTGGATGTCGACCCGCAACTGGTTGGTGTAGGCCGGGCCATCCGGCTCATGCAGGTTGTGGAACACAATCCCCTGCTGCATGGGCGACAACGGATAGAGGTCGACGATGTCCCGTGGCGTCACTGGCAGCCGCTCCAACTGCGCCTGGGTGAAATTCACCAGGTTGAAGTCCGACGGCGTCACACCACTGTGCTGCGCACTGCTGCAATGCTCGATCAACGCCGCCAGCTCCGCCGCGTAATCGTCGGCCAACGCCTGCACCGTGTGCTGGTGATACATGCCGGTACTGAATGTCCAGCTCAGTTCCAGTTCGCCGCCGTATACCTGGCCGTTGATGCTCAGCCAGTTGCTCAGTTCCCCCAGCTCACTGCGTGCGGCGCCGTCGGATTCCGGCGCCGGCACAAACAACGCGCCCTGGTCGGCGGCAAAATCGCCGTCGAACTGGCCCAGATAGTTAAAGGTAATACGCGGTTCACCAAGGGTCGCCAATGCCGCCTGGCTGGCGGCATCAGCGCAATAACGCAGCAGGCCGTAGCCAATGCCTTTGTTGGGCACTTGGCGCAGTTGTTCCTTGACTTGCTTGATCGAAGCATCGAACTCGGTGGCCGGAGTCAGCTTCACCGGGAACAAACTGGTGAACCAGCCCATTGTCCGGGAGATGTCCAGCTCATCGAACAAGGCTTCACGGCCGTGCCCCTCCAACTGGATAGCCACTGCGGGCTGTTGGCTCCAGCGGCACAACACGCGGGCCAGGGCGGTCAGCAACAAGTCATTGACCTGGGTCCGGTAGGCCGCTGGCGCGACCTTCAGCAGTTTGTGCGTCGTTGCCTGGTCCAGGCGGGTCGATACTCCATGGGTTTGAGACAGGCTCAAGCCGCCGTCCGGGTTGTCACGGGGCAAGTCCACCGCGCAGCCCTGCAAGCAATCCTGCCAATAACTCAACTGGGCCTTAAGCTCATCGCTCCGGGCATAGCCCTGCAAACGCTCGCCCCAGGTTTGCAGCGAAGCACCCTTGTCTGCCAGTTTGACCGGCTCACCGCGAGCCGCCTGGGTGTAGGCGCTTTGCAAATCTTCCAGCAACACCCGCCAGGACACCCCATCCACCACGGTGTGATGAATCACCAGCAGCAGGCGTTGTTGCCCCTCGGGCAGCTCCATCAATACCGCACGCAGCAACACGCCTTGTTCCAGGTTCAAGCTGCGCTGGGCCTGATCGGCCAAGGCCTGGACCTCATCAGCCGCCGCCAGGGCCGACGGCGTCCACAGCAGCTCACCAGGCACGCTGGCCTGATAGTCGGCGCACCATTGCTCGCCTTGTCGCGTGAATGCGAGGCGTAGCGCATCGTGCTGTGCGTACAAGGCTTGCAATGCCTGGTTCAACGCGGCCACATCCAGGCGAACATGAGGCTGCAGCAGGATCGACTGGTTCCAGTGATGGCGCTGGGGAATATCCATGGCAAAAAAACGTGCCTGGATCGGCAACAGTGTTTGGGCTCCGCTGATCTGCTGGGTGCTGGCCGGTGCCGTGGGGGCCTTGACCTCTACCCATTTGGCCACTTGCGCCAACTGGGCAATGGTCTGCTTTTCAAACAACTGCTTAGGGGTCAGCTTGATGCCACGACGCTTGGCACGGGCAATGATTTGCAGGCTGAGAATCGAATCGCCGCCCAGTTCAAAAAAGTTATCGCCAATGCCTACCTGTTCAAGCTTGAGCACCTGCGCCCAGACTTCGGCCAGCACTAGCTCCAGCTCATTGCTGGGGGCCTCGTAGGCTTGAGTCTGTGCATCCGGAACCGGCAGGGCCTGGCGATCCAGTTTACCGTTGGCCGTCAGTGGCAAGCGTTCGAGCACAATGATCCGCGCCGGGACCATGTAATCCGGTAACAATCCCTGCAACTCTCGGGTCAGTCGTTCGGCATCGGTCGTGGTCGTCGATGCCAGTACGCAGTAGGCAACCAGTTGCAAACGCCCGGCATCGCTCTCCATCGGCAACGCCAGCACTGCTGCATCTTGCACGTCATCCAATTGCCGCAAAATTTGCTGGATCTCACCAGGTTCAACCCGGTAGCCACGGATTTTCACCTGATCGTCGCCGCGACCGAGAAACTCCAGCACGCCGTCGACACTGCGCGCACGGTCACCGGTGCGGTACACCCGCTCCCCCGTGCCCCCTTGTGGGTCCGGGACGAAGCGCTCAGCAGTCAACCCAGGCTGATTCAGGTAACCCTGAGCCACACCGGCACCGCCCAGATACAGTTCACCCGCCACTCGTCCTGCGACCGGGTTGAGATAGGCATCCAGCAGGCGTGCGCGGGTATTGGCCAGCGGTTGACCGACGGGCACGCTCAGGGTCGCGGGCCGCTCACCGGTTACTTCATGGGTCAATACGCCGACCGTGGTTTCTGTCGGGCCGTAATGGTTGATGATCCGGCAATCCGGTGCCAACTGCGCCACCTGTTGCACCAATGACCAGGGACACGTCTCGCCCCCCAACACCAGCACATGGGCCGGCAGGACACCTGCCGGGTTGCCGGCCTGCAACAGGCTGTGCAAATGGCTGGGCACGACCTTCAGCGCACCGACCCGGTGCTCGCTCATGTAGCGGGCGAAACGGTCCGGGTCGAACGCATAGGCCTGCGGCACCAGATGCAACAGACGCCCGCTGGCCAGCGCAGCAAACAGCATGGTGTGCCCCAGGTCCGCCGCGAGGGTGGAGATCATCGCCAGGCTGGCATCGGTCGGCAGGCGCAGGCGCTGCAGAACCGCTTGCACGTAGTTGCCCAACGCCTGATGGCTGACCAGTACACCCTTGGGCTGACCGGTGGAACCCGAAGTGAAGATCAGGTATGCCGGTTGCTCGAGGGCTACTTCAAGGTTCAGCGGGGCAGCGTTGCACGCGGCAAACTGCGCCTCGTCATAGTCAAGCACCCGGCACTGGCAATCGATACGCAGGTCCCCCGCCGTGCGCAACAGCCAGGCCGCGCCACTGCAACTGAGCACCTGCTGCAAGCGCTCGGCAGGTTGTTGCACATCCAGCGGCAAGTAGACGCCACCGGCCTTGAGTACAGCCAGCAGGCCTACGGTCCAGGCCACGCTGCGCTCCAATGCCAGGGCCACTACCTCGCCACTGCGCAAACCTTGATCGAGCAAATGCCGGGCCAGACGGTTGGACTGCTGCTCCAGCTCGGCAAAACTGATGAGTTCCTGCTCGCAGCGCACGGCGCCGGCATCGCCACGGGTTTGCCCGTTGGCTTGCCACAACGCCAGGAAATGCTTGTGCGCAAAATCTTGCGCAACCTCTTCGCCAGCCACCCCGGCCACGGCAGGCCGTTGATGAATCAGAGCTGCAGGCGCCGCAACCATGTCCTGCAATACCGTCTGCAACGACTCGGCAATCGCCTCGACGGTGCGACGCTCGAACAGATCGGTCGCGTAACTGAAGCTGATCTGGATCCCCTGTTCAGTGTCGGTGAAATCCAGCGCCAGATCGAAGCGCGCGTCATTTTCCGCGATTTCGAAGGCCTCAATACCCAGCGCGGAAAAACTCCCCTGGCTGCTCTGGCCCAGGCCGCTGGCCGCCAGGTTTTGGTTGATTTTCACCTGGAACAAAGGGTTGTGACTCAGGTTGCGCTCAGGCGCCAGGGCATCCACCAACTGTTCGAAGGGCAAGTCCTGATGTGCCTGGGCACCGAATACGGCTTCTTTGACCTGAGCCAGCAATTGCTCGAAGCTCTGCTGCTCATCGACTTCGACCCGCAATACCTGGGTGTTGATAAAGAAGCCGATCAGGCCTTCGGTTTCGCTGCGATTGCGCCCAGCGTTGGGCGCACCCACGCGGATGTCGCTCTGCCCGCTCTGACGCGCCAGCACCACCGAAAACGCCGCCAGCACCAGCATGAACAAGGTATAACCGCGCTCGCTGCCAAGGTTTTTCAAGGCCTGGGACACAGCCTTGGGGCAATCGGCGGTGAACGCCGCACCCCGGTAACTCGGCACCGGTGGACGCTCGCGGTCCAACGGCAACGCCAGCAACGGCTGCTCGTCGCCCAACACCTGTTTCCAGTACTGCAACTGGCGCTCGCTTTCACCAGCCTCCATCCAACTGCGTTGCCACAGGGCGAAGTCCGCGTACTGGATCGGCAATACTGGCAACTGGGACTCACGCTGGTGGGCGATAGCGTCATACAGGTGAACAAACTCCTCGACCATCAACTGGCTCGACCAGCCATCGGAAACGATGTGATGCACCGTCACCACCAGCACATGCTCACGGGCATCAAGACGATAGAGCTTGACCCGCAGCAATGGGCCGTTGATCAGGTCGAAGGGCTGCGCCAACTCCTCGGCGACCAGCGCCTTGAGCCCGGCCTCCTGCGCTTGCAGGGCCACAGCGGGCACGTCGATGCGTTGCAGGCTCACCGGCGCGCTATCGTGAATTTCCTGATAGAAAGCACCGTCTTCCGATACGAACCGGGTGCGCAGCACTTCATGGCGCTGCACCAACGCATCAAAGGCCTGGCGCAATGTGCTTTCGTCCAGCTCGCCCTTGAGGCGCACCGCACGCGGCACGTTGTAGAACGAACTCTGCGGCTCCATCTGCCAGAGAAACAACAGGCGTTGCTGGGCAAAAGACAAAGGAATGCGGGGCACGTCATGGCGACTGGCGACAATCGGCAACAGCTTGAAGCTGTTATTGGCCTCGTTCATCTTCGCCAGGATCTGGCGCCGCTGCTCCAGACCCAGGCCGATGAAACGCTTGGCAATACGCTCTGCGGTAGTCTTATCCATTTCAAGCCTCCTCCATCAGGTCCATCATTTTTTCAATATCCGACAGCCCTTCTTCGCTCAGTGCCGAGCGGCTTTCGAGCACCGCCTGGGCGAACTCGGCAAGGGTTGGCGTTTCAAAGATCAGGCGCAGCGCAATGTCGATGCCCAATTGTGAGTTGATGCGCGAGACCGCCTGTGTCGCGAGCAATGAATGCCCTCCAAGATCAAAGAAGTTGTCGCCCAGGCCAATACGCTCGATGTGCAGGATGCCCTGCCAGATCTCGGCGATCTGTTGTTCAATCTCGGTTTCCGGCGCCTGATAAACCTGTTGTGCCAACACCGGATCGGCCTTGGGCAAGGCCTTGCGATCGAGCTTGCCATTGGGGCTCAACGGCATCCGCTCCAGGACGATCCACTGCCCTGGCACCATATAGTCCGGCAGGTTGCGCGAAAGGCTTGCGCCCAGCGCTGCGCCATACCGGGACTGATCCTGCTCGCTGCCCTGCAGCCGTTGCGCATCGCCAGGTACCACGTACGCCACCAGGCGTTTACCGGTCGGCCCGTCCTGCGCGATCACCACCGCCTCGACCACCGACGGCTGCTCCATGAGGCGCGCTTCGATTTCACCCAGCTCGATACGCAGGCCACGGATCTTCACTTGATGGTCGATACGCCCGAGGTACTCGATCACCCCGCTGGCCCGATGCCGCGCCAGGTCACCGGTACGGTACAAGCGCCCGGTGCCATACGGGTTCGGCACAAAACGCTCGGCGGTCAGCGCCGGGCGGCGGTGGTAACCGCGAGCCAGGCCTTCGCCTCCCAGGTACAACTCACCCGCCACACCCACGGGCAACGGTTCCAGCTCCGGGCCGAGGATATAGGTGCCCAGGTTGGCAATCGGTTGACCGATCGGCACGCTGTCGCGCCCCTCATCGACGCATTGCCAATGCGTCACGTCGATGGCGGCTTCGGTTGGGCCATACAAGTTGTACAAGCGAGTCTGCGGCAGTTGTTTGAATACCTGCTGCTGAGCTTCCACCGGTAACGCTTCACCGCTGCAAATCACCTGGCGCAAGCCTGCGCAACTGGCCGCGCGGGCGTCCAGCAGGAAGGCCTGGAGCATCGAGGGCACAAAGTGCAGCGTGGTCACGGCGTGCTGATTGATCAGTTCGACCAAGGCGCCCGGATCACGATGCGCACCTGGCTCAGCCACCACCAGGCGCGCACCGGTCATCAGCGGCCAGAAGAACTCCCACACCGAAACGTCAAAGCTGAACGGGGTTTTCTGCAACACCGCGTCCGTTGCATCCAGTGCATAGGCTTCCTGCATCCAGCACAGACGGTTGGTCAGTGCCGCATGCCGGTTGCCGGCACCTTTGGGTTGCCCGGTGGAGCCGGAGGTGTAGATCACATACGCCAGGCTTTGCGGGTCCAGCTCGCGCTGCAGTCGCTCGGTACTGAAGGTTGCCACCGACTCACCGAGGTCAAGCAGCTGCACCCCTTGAGGAATCGGCAGTTGTTCGCGCAGGTGAGCCTGGGTCAACAACAGGCCGATACCACTGTCTTGCATCATGTAGCTCAGGCGTTCCTGCGGATACTCGGGATCGAGCGGGACATAAGCGCCGCCGGCCTTGAGCACGGCAAGCAAGCCAATGACCATCTCCAGCGAACGCTCCGCCGCCACGCCGACCAGCACATCGGTGCCAACCCCCAAGCCGCTGAGGCGCTGGGCCCATTGGTTGGCGCGGGCATCCAGTTGGGCATAGCTCAATTGTGTGTCGCCGAACACCAGGGCGATGGCCTCTGGCGTGCGCTCGACCTGCGCCTCGATCAACTGGTGTACGCCCAGATGCAGCGGGTACTCGGCCTGGGTCTGGTTCCAGCCCAGCAGCACTTGTTGAGCCTGGGCCTCGGCCAGCAGCGGCAACACGCCAACCCGCTGCGTCGGGTCGGCAACAATGGCGTGCAGCAGGTTCTGCCAGTGGCCGAGCAGTTGCGCCATGCTGTGCGGTGTAAACAGGTCAACCGCATAGGTCAGGGTCGCGACCAACTGCTCGTGCGCCTCGTAGGTTTCCAGGTTCAGATCGAACTGTGTCGTCCGGCCGCGGGCTTCAAGCCCCGATAGGCTCAGGCCCGGCAAGGCAATATCGACCCCTTTGCGGCCTTCGCCGAGGTGGTTGTACATCACCTGGAACAGCGGGCTATGGCTCAGGCTGCGCTCCGGCTGCAACGCTTGCACCAGTTGTTCGAACGGCAGGTCCTGATGGGCCTGGGCCTGCAGGGCGGTCTGTTTGACCTGATCGAGCAACTCGCTGAAGGTACCCTGCCCGTCCACCTCGGCCTTGAGCACCTGGGTATTGACGAAGAAGCCGATCAGACGCTCGATCTCCACCCGGTTACGGTTGGCGATGGGCACGCCGACACGAATGTCGTTTTGCCCGCTGTAGCGGTGCAGCAACGTCTGGAACGAGGCCAGCAGCAGCATAAACAGCGTCACCTGCTCACGCTGGGCCAGGGCCTTGAGTGAGTGCAGCAGGCTGGTCGGCAATGTCACCACCTGGCTCGCGCCGGCAAAGCTCTGCACACTCGGCCGTGGATAATCGGTGGGCAGTGCCAATACAGGCTGCTCGCCGCCCAGCTTGTCGGTCCAGTAGGCCAGTTGCCGTGCTTGTTCGCCGTCTTCCATCCACTGCCGTTGCCATTGCGCATAGTCGAGGTACTGCAATGGCAGTGCCGGCAGACTCGGCGCTTGCCCCTGGCTGTAGGCGGCATAGGTTTCAACCAGTTCGTCGACCATCACCTGCATCGACCAGGCATCGGAGACAATGTGGTGCTGGGTGAGAATCAGGACATGCTCGTCAGCCCCCAGGCGCAGCAGTTTCACTCGCAGCAAGGCGTCGTGTTTGAGGTCGAATGGGCGATGAGCTTCGGCGTCCACCGCAGCATCGAGCCCGTCCACGTTGTCCAACGCCTGCACCTCCAGTTGCAGACCGGCCTGGGCATGAATCACCGGCAACACCTGCAGGTCATTCTGCGCAAACCCTGTCCGCAGGATTTCATGGCGGGCAATCAGGTTATTGAAGCTGCGCTCCAGTGCCAGCACGTCCAAGTGCCCTTGCAGGCGCAGGGCCAGAGGCAGGTTGTAGGCGACGCTCTGCGGCTCCAACTGCCAGAGGAACCACTGCCGCTCCTGGGCATAGGACAGGTGCAATACCTGGTCCCGAGGCACAGGCAACAAGGACGGTGCCGAACAAGCCTGTTCCTCGCCCAAGGCCTGGACAAAGGCCTGCAAGGTGCTGTGTTCAAACAACGTACGCAGCGGTACTTCAGCGTTCAGCAACTGCCGCACCCGCGACATGACCTGGGTGGCCAGCAACGAGTGCCCGCCCAGTTCGAAGAAATTGTCCGCCAGGCCTACCTGCTCAAGCTTGAGCACGTCTTGCCAGATCTGCGCCACTTGCCGCTGCCGTTCGGTGCTCGGCGCCACATAGGTCTTCTGCACCTGACTGGCGTCCGGCTTGGGCAGGGCCTTGCGGTCCAGCTTGCCGTTGGGCGTCAGGGGCAGGCGCTCCATGAACAGCCAGTACTGCGGCACCATGTAGTCCGGCAGTTGTTGGTGCAGGCTGTGTTTCAGCGCTTCGCGCAAGGTGTCTTCTGACGCCTCGGGCGCCACTAGGTAGCTGACCAGCACCGGCCCTTGCGCACCGTCCTGGGCCACCACCACCGCTTCGCGTACCTCGGCGTGTTCCAGCAAACGTGCTTCGATCTCGCCCAGTTCGATACGGAAACCGCGGATCTTCACCTGATGGTCGATCC
>NZ_AOHN01000053.1:0-804 GCF_000510915.2 Pseudomonas sp. FH4
TGGCCAGCTTCAGCCCGTCGCTGAAAAAGCAGGCCCGGCCGAAGGTGTCACGGTTACTCAGGCGCTCGCGCTCGTCGATGCCATGCAGGCGCACGGTGAAGTCGTGTTGCCAGGTCTTGGCGTCAATGGTGATTCCGGTCAGCGCCTGGGCGCCGTCGAACACCACCAGGAAGTTGCGGGTAACGTTGTTGCCCAGCTGCAGCGGCGGGATGTTCTTGCGCTTCTGCTGCAGTGGCACGTAGGCCACGGCCAGCAACACGCCTTCGGCGGTCTCTAGGCCGATCCAGTTCCAATCAAAATCCCCGATATCGCTACCGAGCATCAGGCTATAGACGATCTGGTTGGGGTTAACAAAGCCTTTTTGCGTGACGTCATAGCTCGCCACCAGGTGCGCGGCCGGCTTCGGTGCTGCTCGATCTACCTGGCCGTTCGGGTCCAGCCCGGGCACGTTGGCCAGGACAAACCGGGAAACGATCAGGGGCTGTTGTGCGCCTTGTTTTTGCGCAATCAGGCTTTCACCTGCAAGGGTAATGCTGGCTCCCATGGGGGGCTCCTACAGGCTGGCGACCAGCGTTTGCTGATCGTCGTTGAAGTCCACCGCGACGATGCGCAGTGACACGGGGGTGATGGTCACGAAGTCATAACGCCGGCATGTGCGGCCGTACTGCTGGATCAGCACCCGCAACAGCTCGGGATTCTGCGACAGCTGGGAGTCGGAAAGGCGCAACAGCACCACGTCCCAATCCCGATCGGGCATACGCTCGTCGATCTCGACGTACCCCACGCCGAGGCGCTGCAGGATGC
>NZ_AOHN01000054.1:0-1505 GCF_000510915.2 Pseudomonas sp. FH4
AAGAACAACGCCTGCCGGCGGAGTACCTGGTAGAGCTGCTGGCCGATGCAATTTACACGGCCATGGTCGAGGTCAATTACGACCTGGTGCGGTGTAAAGAACTATGGAAAAGCGCAGGCGTGCGCAATGTTGAGTCCGCGGACTCAACCGTACTGCCGGAGCGCACTTTCCAGGTCAAGCTGTACAAACGCGCCGTGTACTGCCGCGCAAAGGCGAGCGCGTTAACGCAGTTCGCCACCGTTACACGCCGTGAAAGCGCCGAGAACACCGGCAAGGAAGCCCCCGAACGGGCGGAAACCTTTCTTGCTTTCAGCCAGCAGGCTGTCCGCGCCCTGCAGGGCCGTGGTCGCATTACGGCGGTGCTGCTATGACTGCGTGTGACGCAATCGCGTATCTCGAAATCTCCCCACGGTTGACGGGCAAAACTACCCGCCTGTGCAACCTGGCCAAAATCGCCGCTGTCCACGGAAAACCTGTGGCCTTTGTCTGCGCGCCACAGCTCGTTCAATGGCTACCAGTACAGATGCCAGGTGTAACGATAGTTGCGGACGGTGATCCGCTGCCAAGTCATATGGATGCTGACCGCACTACCTGGTTTTACGATGAGTTCGACCGGCTCAAATCAGTGGTTTTTCGGCCCGGCGGTTACTACTCCACCACAGCAGCGCGGCTTCGCACCTTGGGCGCAGACCTGCCCGAGAACGACATCCTCATAAGGCTTATCCAGGCCTATGGGAACCGTCATGAAAGGCACCTATGGGCCTTTGATTATCGAGACTTTGTAGACCCTCATAGGCAAAGCCTGTCTCCCGATGACTTCCGGTTGAGCATGCTCGGGGAGTTCCTGTCGTGATCCAGCTCAAGGCGTTGACCGCCTACCTGATGGAACGCCGACTGGTGGAGCCTGAGCAGTTCGACAGCTGGACCGAACAGGTCAGCCTGGAACTGATCTGGAAGCCCGATCGCGACGGCCTGCACATGTCCGATATGCGCTATCGCGCCGTGTTCGCCCTGGAGCGTTTCACCGACCATCCGGCCAGGCTGATGGCCCTGGTCGCCAGTTGGCTGGAAACCCACGACCCCGACCGGCACCGCCACGATCTGCCGGCGCCGCTGTTCGCTGTTGAGCCCCTGGACGCCGACACCTTCGACGTGGAGCTGTCCCTGGAATTCATCGAGCCGCAATACCTGGCCGAAGATCCCACCGGCGAGATCGAGGCGTTCGGCAAGACATGGGCGTTTATCCCGTTCGATCTTTGGACCGCTGAACAGGGCGAGGTCGATCATGGCGCGTAGCACCCTGGAGCTGGACGCACGGGGCTACCTGGGCGTGCGCGAGCAACTGGCGCTGCTGAGTCTGCCGCCGCAGTTGCGCCGGCGCTTGCTCAACAACGTGACCAAGCGCGTGCGGACCATGAGCCGCAAGCGGGTGCGCGATCAGCAGAACCTGGACGGCTCGCCTTTCGAGGCCCGCAAGGGATCGAGCAAGGGCAAAAAGAAGATGG
>NZ_AOHN01000055.1:0-570 GCF_000510915.2 Pseudomonas sp. FH4
TTCGCCATGACCGAAAACGTGGAGCTGGTCGCGTGAGTCTGGCCCTAGCGCACAAGCGCCGCACCATTGCGCAGGGAGGCGCCGCCGTTACGGCGGCGGCTGTCTCGGCAGCTCTTCCTTACTCGCCGGCGGAAGCCCTGAGCAGTCCAGCCAATGCACGCAAACACCTGCTACTGCAGGAAGCGGCATTGAACCAGGACCTGGCGCGGCTCAGTGACCTTAAGAACCTGGCCAGCAAACAGTCGCTTAAGCGCGAAGAGCTGCTGCCCAAGTACCAGGAATACGTCCAGCGCTACTGCGAATCGGGGCTGATTTTCCCGAATCGCGTTGCTGTACAGGTCTTGATCTGGCTGTTCGATACCGCCCAGTTCGATGACGCCCTGGAACTGGCGGACTTCCTGATCGAACAGGGTCAGGAAATGCCGGAGCGGTTCAAACGCCGGGATATCCAGACCTTTGTTGCCGATGCCGTGTGCGAGTGGGCCTATGCCGAGCACACCGCCAAGCGCAGCCCAGAGCCTTATCTGTCCGACCTGCTGCCGCTTGTCGATGGCGAATGGAACCTGACCG
>NZ_AOHN01000056.1:0-752 GCF_000510915.2 Pseudomonas sp. FH4
ATTGGCCCGCTGCAGCAGCTCCATTTTGAAGGTGGTGAAGTCTTCGCTGACCTGGCGCAGCTGCTTGGCCGTGTGCTGGCGCAGCTCTTTAACTCCAGCCTCGTCGCGGCAGCCGTAGGGGCTGTCAAAGCCCTGCAGAATCACGCTGGTCAGGTTCAGTTGATCATCCAGTTTGCTGGGGTACTGGTGAAGCGCCCCCAACGCCGGCGACCAGAAGCCGCCGGTGATCGCGGTTTCACACGCGGTGTTGATCTCGCTGTTCTTCTGCCGGTACAGGCTCTGCAGTTGCTCGGGCTTGCTGGTCCCGGGCGCCAGGCGCGCCACGGGCTGTTTGGTTTCGCTGTCGAACACGATCTGCAAGCCTTCGGACTGCTTGGCCAGCAAATAGGAGTAATCCTGGTAGCTGATCGGCACGCTGTCGCGTGGGCGTTTTGGGTGAATGCCCTCCACCAGAAAGGTGTGCAGTGACGGACTGTAAAAGTATTTGCTCATGGGAGTCCTTAATGGCCGATCGCGATGTAGCCGTAGGTGGATGCCGCCGTGGCGTTGGCGGTAAAGCCGGTACGGGTGCGGGAGCCGGGAACAATATTCATCACCTCGGCCTGTCCCGTAGTGTCTTCACCGCTGCCCACGTCGAGAACAAAGCATCTATTTGGGAAACCGATCGGGAATAGGAACTGGCTGCCGTTGGTTGCGATGTAGGCATTGCCCCATTGGATGATCAATCCGCCCAACCAGCGCGGGAACGCGAT
>NZ_AOHN01000057.1:0-1446 GCF_000510915.2 Pseudomonas sp. FH4
TGCCCCATTGGATGATCAATCCGCCCAACCAGCGCGGGAACGCGATGTAGCCGTTGTCTGCCAGGCTGATCGAAAAGCCCCAACGCAGGGTGCGCGGCGTCACGATGCTGGTTTCATCGGCCCCGGCGTCCAGTTGTTCCAGGTTGGCGATCGGTGCGATGCCGGCCACGCCAGGAAGGGCTTTTTTGCTGCTGTCGATCACCTCGGACGATCCCGTAAACACAATCGGATTTGGTCCAGGTGCGACTCGCTGAATACGCACAGCGCCGCCGCCGGCAATCAGCACGACCGCTGACCGGGATTCATCGTGGCGCATCCAGTGGACACCGTTCCAATAGCAGTTTTGCGCCAGGTGAGTTTCTTCCAGAGCTGTTAAAAAACCGAAGGAACCAGCGTGAATATCCAGACTGTTCCCAGGCAGTGGGTTCAAGTTCGGGATGGCGTCATCGATCCCGTAGTGGGCCAGCTTGGTGCCCTTGTCGGCTTTCTTCTTCAGTTCAGCATCGATCTGGATCAACCACTGGTGATGCTGGTTCAACGACTGGCGCAGTTGATCCAAAAAGCTATTGATGCTCGTTTTATCGTAGGTGTCGCCACTGTCCCGTAGCTTCTCGCTGTAGCTCCAGTTGATCGGGTTCAGGCCTGCTTCGGCTTTACGCACATACACGTTACCGGCGTTGGCAAACACCGTAACGCACGGTTTTGATTCATCATGGCGCACCCAGTAGTGGCCGTCCCAGTAACAATTTTGGGCCAGGTTGGTCTCAACCGCCGAGGTGAGAAAAGCATAGGTTCCGCCGTGAATATCCAGACTGTTCCCGGGCAGCGGGTTCACGTTCGGAATGGCATCATTGATCCCGTAATCAGCGAGTTTTGTACCTTTGTTCGCCTTCTTGGCGATCGCCTCGTCAATGGCCTTGATCAACTGATCGATCTTGTCGGAGCTATAGGTGTCACCACTGTCGCGCACATCGAACGATGATGCCCAGGCGATCGGGTTTTTCCCCGGCCCAACCCGCTGTACCCGCACTCTGCCGGCACCGGCAATCAAGGCTACCGCAGCCCGTTTTTCGTCGTGCCGTACCCAATCTGCGCCGTTCCAGTAGCAGTTCTGGCACAGGTGCGTTTCATTGAGGGCGGTCAGGAACCCATAGGATCCGCCGTGAATATCCAGGCTGTCGTCGCCCAATGGATTGCGATTGGGAATGGCGTCATCGATCTCGTAGTCAGCGAGTTTCGTTCCTTTGTTCGCCTTCTTGGCCAACTCTCCCTTAACCCACTCTTTCCCCGCAAAGTGCTTCACCAGGGAATCACTGATCGGCTCAGCCTGGCGCAGATCGGCCACGGTGTTGGAGTCAGGCAGATCCGCCAGCGGCACGCAGAAATGGCGCACGCCGGCGCTGTCGGTGAAGTCAGCCAGGGCGGCGCCGAAACGCACCTCCCAGC
>NZ_AOHN01000058.1:0-2117 GCF_000510915.2 Pseudomonas sp. FH4
CGAAGACTTCACCACCTTCAAAATGGAGCTGCTGCAGCGGGCCAATTTGCTCAAACAGCGGTTGGACCAGGCCCTGGCCGAAGGAGACTTGAACGCCATGGAAGTGGTGACCTGGGAGAGCCTTCAACCATGACCTGGGCACCGGTGACCATGCGCTGGCCAGAACAGGCCACGCAATGGATGGGCCAGCTGTCAGCGGCCAAGGATCTGGCCAGCATCGAGCAGGCCGGCACGGCCAAGCGCCTGGCAGACCTGGGCGGCAAGACCAGCACCAACCCGGGGCCGGTCGGTGATGCCGCCCAGGGCGCGATCACTGCAGGCCGTGACGCGCTCGCCTCTCAGATGGGCGAGGCGCCGGCGTGCCTGGTGGTGACGCCGTTTCAAAGCGGTATCGGCCAGGGCCGCGGATATCAGCGTTTCCTGTCGGCGCCAAACTTGCTGCAGCAGCTGGCCGGCAAGCTGGTGGACGTGAGCGACACCGGCCGGCCCGATGGCCCCCAGTTCGCCCTGTGTCTGATGTTCCTGGCCACGCGCTTTGATCAGTTGGCCGAGAGCCTGGCGCGCTTCAATGCGTTGTTGCCGATGCCTGACCTGGTGCGAGCCGAACGCCGAGCGCGGCACCTGTCGAAGTTGGAAACGGAAAAGTGGGAGATCCCCACCGCCGGCGCGTTGCCCCGTTGGCAGACACTGCCCCTGGAGCGCTGCACGGTGGTCAAGGCCGCCCAACAATCCATGGCCGGCCAGCTTTCTGTCCTGGAGAGCTACGCGGCCGACAGCTCGCCCATGGCGGATCTTTCGGCCCTGGCCACGCGCAAGGCTGCCCAGCAACAGAGCCGCGACAAACAGCTGGATGACCTGAAAGCCCTGCTGGCCAACGGCAACCCCGACAGCAGCATGCGCGCGCGCCTGATCGGTCCGGGCAACGCCACTGAGCTGCGCCAAGCGCTGTTGCAAGGCGATGCCCCTGGGCATGAGTGGGTGTTGTGTGCCGGCGCGCTGCTGGTGGGATCTGAGCAGGGCCTGAGCTTCGTTCGCGAGCTGGTGGGCCTATGACGCTATTACTCGACGGGCAAGAAGTACGCGGGAAGAACCTCAAGGTCACCGGCAATCTGCGCATTGAGAGCGACGATCTGTCAGGCCAGACCAGCAACACCGACAAGGGGCACAAGGGCTTCAAGCCTAAGACCCTGACGGTCACGCTGATGATTCCATTCGTTGACCAGGTGCAACTGCGCGACCTGATGCGCCTGGTGGAAGCGACCGCCGGCGGTGGCCAGCTCAAGACCTACCGCATCGTCAACGACACGGCGGCCGCGTTCGGCATGCGCCAGGTAACGTTTGCCGAGGGTGTGAGCGCCCGGGAAGACGACAACCTGCGCGGCTGGTTGATCCAGTTCACCCTGACCGAAAAGCTGTCCAACCCCGAGAAAGTCGAGGGCCGGCGCCCAGGTAATAAGGTGACAGCCCAGTCAGGCCCCGGCGGGGCGGTGGGCGGTACCGGCGACGGTGGAGGCTCCAGCGAAGGCCCCGAGGAACTGACAGGCTTTGAAGCCACGCTGAAAAAAGTGGATGGCTGGCTGGGGGGGAGTAACCCCCCATGAAGTTGCACAAGGTGTTGGCCATCGGTGGCGTGCCCTATGTTCTGGTCAAAAACGAAGTGCGGCTGGACGCCAAGAGCCCCGGCCGGGCGACCTTCACCATCCAGGCCACCGCCCCGGTCAAAGGCCTGGTGACGCTCGATATCGGCTACAACGACAGCACGCTGCAGCGCCACTTCATCGGCTACGTCGAACGCTCCACCACGGCCAGCAGCACCCAGCAGGTGCTGTTCTGCCGCGAGCTAGCGGCGATCCTGGCCAACCCGCTGCCGCTGAACCTGCGCCACGTCGATCTGCGCGCCGTTCTGGTTGAGATCAGCCAGCACACCGGCCTGCGCTTTCGCGTGCCAGACAAACCCTATGCCGGGGTCAAGGCGCCATTCTTCTACAGCCTGGCTGCCGGTTACCAAGCGATGGATAGCCTGGCCCGGGTGTTCAACATCCCCGACTTTATCTGGCAGCAGCAGGGTGACGGGGAGGTGTTCGTGGGCAGTTGGGCTGACAGCTTCTTTGGCGTTC
>NZ_AOHN01000059.1:0-29152 GCF_000510915.2 Pseudomonas sp. FH4
TCCAGGTGGCTGATTACGGCCTGGTGGCGGACTTGTTCGAGGCGGTACCTGAGTTTGAGAAGCTGGTCTAAACCAGCCGCTTCACTTATAAAGAGCCCGGTCTTATGACCGGGCTTTTTTTTGCACGCCACTCTTGATCGGGAAACCACGCCATGGAACTGCGTCGCTGGACTGTACTGCTGGGCCTGTCACTGCTGCCGACCTTGTCTGTTGCTGCCGGCAAATGCGAGCGCCTGGTGGTGACCGGCAGCCCGGATGCGCCGCCCTATCTGTGGCGTGATCCGCAGGACCCGACCCGCCTGATCGGTGCCAATGCCGACGTGTTGCAACAAGTGGCCAAGGAACTGGGGCTGAAAATCGACCTGCTGTACGGTGGCAAGCGTTCCCTGGCCCTGGAGGAAGTCCGCAGCGGGCGTATGGACCTGTTGGCCGACGCACCGTTGAATATCAACGAGCTGGAGGCTCTGGACTACATCCACCCGGCACTGATGCAGGCCGATTACCGGGTGTGGACCCGTGTCGACTCGCCTCTGGTCTATACCAGCGCAGCCGACCTGCATGGCCACAAGGGCTCGGTCTCGGAGCGGGCGCGCCTGTCCCCTGAGTTTGAAGCCTTTGCCAGCGAACACCTGACCCTGGAACGTGTGCCAACCGTGACTCCGGCCTTGCAGAAACTGCTGCTTGGTGAAGTGGACTACGTGCTGGCCGGACGTTACTCCGGCATGGCCATGGCCCAGACCCTGGGTATGAGCAAAGACTTGCTGGCCCGTGAACTGCCGATCGATCAGCCGGGCCTGTTCCTGGCGATTTCCCACAACTCGGCTTGCAATGATCCGTGGTTGCGCGGACAGCTCGCCAAAAAGATGACAGAATTGGCCGCGTCCGGTCTGACGGAAGCCGCGTTGCAGCGCAATATCGAACGCTGGAAGACGCAGTTGCAGCAACCTGTCGGTACCCCAACAAAGTAGGGATTTTTAGTGACTATTCGACCTCTTTTCGCCGCCCTCGCCGTTGTAACGCTGGCGGGCTGTGCCGCAGATCCTGCGCCGAATGAGCAAATGCGCCTGACCCAGCAAGCCTTGGAACAAGCCGCCGCCGTGGGGGCCGTTGCTGATGACGTGCCTGAGTTGAAACTCGCCGAGACAAAACTGGCCCAGGCCAAGGCCGACATGGCTGATGAGTCCTACAAGGATGCCCGCATGCAGGCTGAACAGGCCGAACTGGATGCCCGCCTGGCCGAGGCGCGGGTGCTGACGCAAAAGAGTCAGGAACAGTTGAATGTCCTCAACACCCGTATCACCCGCCTGCGCAAACAGCTGGGAGATGCCCAATGAGCCGCCTGACATATGGGCTGCTATTGAGCAGTTTGGTGCTTGCAGGCTGTGCCAGCCATCCCAATAGCGACACTGCGTTGCAGCAGGCGGGTAGCGACTTCCAGAAGGTCAAGGAAGATTCCAATGTGCTGCGCATCGCGCCCAAGGACGTGATCCGCGCCGGCGAGTCCCTGGCCCGCGCCGACCGTCTCTCCAGCTACTGGGGCAGCGGTGGCGACGTGGTGCATTACGCCTACCTGAGCCAGCGCTACAGCGCCATCGCCCGGGAACATACGGAACTGGTACTCAACGAAGAACGTGCGGCCAAACTCGAACTGGAGCGTCAGCGCCTGCAACTGGCGCTGCGCGAGGCCAAGCTGTTGAGCGTGCAGCAACAGGGCAAGTGGCTGGAAGAGCAGATTGCCAGCCTGACCACCACCCAGACCGATCGCGGCCTGGTGATGACCCTGGGCGACGTGCTGTTCGACACCGGCCAGGCAGAGCTGAAAAATTCCGCCAACCGTACAGTGCTCAAGATCGTGCAGTTCCTGCAACTGAACCCCAAGCGGGTAGTGCGGATCGAGGGCTACACCGACAGTACCGGCGGCGAGCAGGAAAACCTCAAACTGTCCCGCGACCGTGCACAGGTCGTGGCGGACGTACTGGTCGACCTGGGCATTGATGACAAACGCATTCAAGTCGAAGGCTACGGCGACCAGTACCCGGTGGAAGTGAATGCGTCCGAGCGTGGTCGTGCGCAGAACCGGCGGGTGGAAATCGTCTTCTCCGATGACAAGGGCCAGCTCGGCGCCGCGCGCTGAACCGCAGTGCGCACGCGGTCGTTGTAGGAGCGAGCTTGCTCGCGAAAAACTGACAGGCGCCGCATTCATTCAGTAAGCACGCGTTATCGTTGACGTTTTTCGTCGGAACGCCGCCCGGAGACAAGCTCGCTCCTACAGAAGGCGATGACCGCTTAACTGACTGGCATTATGGCTTGCCTGCGATAGCATCGGCGCGGTACATCTGAAAACTCACATCGCCAGCATCGCAGGCAAGCCAGCTCCCACAGGGTATGTGGCGCACCCGCTATGGAACCCGATCTTTGATCGGGTTTTTCATGCCTGCGATTCAGTGCTCAACCCACACAGTTTTTTCTATCACTGCCGCGCGTCCTCGACTATTGTGGCAACTGTCCCCGTACACTTCTAAACTGTGCTGGTATGTTTCACACAAAAATAAAATACCCGTGAAATCGAGTGCTGCGTCATGACCAATCTCTTGCTTTACCAACGTATCGCCCAGCAATTGGCTGAGGATATCCGGCGCGGTGTCTATCAACCGGGTGAGCGCGTGCCTTCGGTACGCAAGATGAGCTCCCAGCTCAATGTCAGTCATGCCACAGTGTTGCAGGCCTACGCCAACCTTGAAGACCAGGGTTTGATCCGCGCGCGGCCGCAGTCCGGGTATTACGTGCACCAGACGCCGGCCCTGACTGCTCCGACGCCGGATATCGCCCGGGTCGAGCGCCCAGGCCTGGTCACCCGCAGCAGCATCATTCAACAGGTATTGGTCGAGTCCCGTCGCGAAGGGGTGTTCCCGCTGGGGGCCGCCGTGCCCAGCGTCGACTATCTGCCAGTGCGGGCGCTGCACCAGCAACTGGCCAAGGTCACGCGCTTCCAGAGCCCGCGGGCGTTCAGCTATATGTTCAGCCCGGGCTTCGAGCCGCTGCGGCGCCAGGTCGCGATTCGCATGCGTGATGCCGGGGTGGTGGTCGACCCGTCCGAAGTGGTGATCACCCACGGCTGTGTCGATGCATTGCAGATGTCCTTGCGGGTGCTGACCCGTCCCGGCGACCTGATCGCCGCCGAATCACCCACCTATTACGGGCTGCTGCAACTGGCCGACCTGCTTGGCCTCAAAGTCATCGAGATCCCCAGCGACCCGGCCACCGGCATGAGTCTTGAGGCCCTGCAGTTGGCGGCCAACCAATGGTCGATCAAGGCCCTGGTCCTGACCACGCGCCTGAGCAATCCCCTGGGCGGCACCATGCCCGAAGATCGGCAGAAACAATTGCTGCGCCTGGCCTCGGATTTCGATATTCAGATCGTTGAAGACGACATCTACGGCGAGTTGATGTTCGAACTGGGCCGCACCAAGGCCCTGAAGGCCTATGACCGCCTGGATCGGGTGATCTACTGCTCCAGTTTTTCCAAGACCCTGTCCCCGGGGGTGCGTATCGGCTGGATGATTGCCGGCAAATACCAGCAGGAGATCCAGCGCCTGCAGATGTTCAGCACCCATTCGGCGTGCAGCGTCACGCAGATGGGTGTGGCGGCGTACCTGGAGAACGGCGGTTACGACCGGCACCTGCGCTACATTCGCCAGGAGTATCGCAAGAACCTCAGCGCCTTTCAGTTGGCGGTGCAGCAGTATTTCCCCGAGGGGACGCAGATGAGCCGGCCGACTGGCGGCTTTATCCTGTGGGTCAGCCTGCCGGGCCGGGTCAATACTCAGGAGTTGCACGTGCGCGCCTTGCAGCAGGGCATCAGCATTGCGCCGGGGCTGATCTTCAGCAATACGGAACAGTTCAACCACTGTATTCGGCTCAATTGCGGCACGCCGTGGAATCGCGAGGCCGAGCGAGCCTTGATGACCCTTGGCATGCTGGCCAATCAGTTGTGCCTGGAGGCCGCAGGCGGGTTTTGAAGCGCCAAAATGGGGCATGAACGGTAGCTGGCTAATCACCGCGCTTGTCATGCCGCGCTCAACAGGCGAGCATATGGCCTTCTGCCGTTAATGCTGTTGGCGATATGACCTCTATTTTTCCTGCCGCGCTGTTGATCTGTCTGGCGAGCCTGTGCAATGCCACTTCTGTGCTGGCAGCGCCTGCCAGTGCGCCAGTCGTGCTGGCCGCCGCCGCACAAAAGCCGGCACAGGCTAAAAAAACGGTCCCGGCGAAAAAAGCTGCACCGGCCAAAAAAGCCACGAAGGTCAAGAAGCGCGCACCGATCGCCAGCAAATCCAAATCGGCCAGCGAAGTGGCGCAGACCAAGCTGGCGCCGGCGCGACTGGATCTCAGCCTGCCCCAGGAAATGGTCCGGCACCTGCAACCCCTCGGCACCATGCCGCAGCCCAAGAACGTACCGTTATTGCCGCCGATGTTTGAAGAAAAGCCGGTTGATAACAGTGCATTCCAGATCAACGGGCGCCTGCTGAGCAACGAAATGCAGTTGCAGATGCGCAATGAAGAGCGGCGCGATGTTGAAGGCGCAGCCCTGGATTTTGAATTCAAAAATTAATCGTTGCTGCCAAAGTGACCTGAACCACTGACCTTCTGTCGCAGACTGGTCGGTCACTTTTGTTTTCTGCGAAAAACCCCTGTTAGACCATTTTAAAACGGCTGTTTTAGGGCGTACTCTAGCCCGGCCATCAACACTTTGTCGTCGAGGACCTGCTGGTCATGAAATGCCGTGAAGGCTGTGGCGCCTGCTGTATCGCGCCTTCCATTAGTTCGCCGTTGCCCGGTATGCCCAATGGCAAGCCCGCGGGCGAACGCTGCCTGCACCTGTCGGTCGAACAATTGTGCCAATTGTTTGGCAAACCGGAACGGCCAGCGGTGTGTGGTGCCTTCGAGGCGGATATCGAAGTCTGTGGCAGCAGCCAGGAAGAAGCGATCAGGCTGATCGGCTGGTGGGAACAGATGACGGCGGCTTAGTGGGCTTTAATGTCTGAACTTCAACAATAAGGAATACAACAATGGGTTCGCTGAAACGAATGGCTGTGTTGTGCGGTTTTACGGTGTTGTTTGCAGCTGCTGCACAGGCAGAAGAATGGCAGGTCGCCAAGGACGAGGAAGGTATCAAGGTCGCCTTGAGTGAAGTGGCAGGCTCCAAATACAAGGCTTATCGCGGCGTTACCGTGATCAAGGCGCCATTGGCCAAGGTCCAGGCATTGCAGGACGATGTCGTCGGTGCTTGCAAGTGGATTCACGAATGCAAGTCGCAGAAACTGCTGAAGAAGGAAGGTGACAAGAGCTGGACCTACACCCAGTTCAAGGCCCCGTTCCCAGTGACCGATCGGGACTCGATCCTGGAAATCACCACCACCCAGGCCGCCGACGGTAGCGTGACCCGCAAGCTGCTGGAAGTGCCGACCTATCTGCCGGAAGAGAAAGGCTATGTGCGTGTGGCCCAGGTCGAAGGCTTCTGGAAACTGGTGCCCAAAGGCGCCGACCAGACCGAAGTGACTTATCAGGTCCACACCGAGCCAGGTGGCAGCGTGCCGTCCTGGTTGGCCAACAAGTTTGTGGTTGAAGCGCCCTTCAACACCTTGAAAGCCTTGAAAGATCTCGCCGAGAAGCCTTAAGCGCAGCCGAGCAGTGCCTCCAGTCTTGAGTGGAACGATCACCGATCCTTCAAGGTCCAGATAGAGGTAAGCCCATCCATGGGCTTTATCGAGGAGGCACTGATGCAAAAGTGGCAAGTTACCTTCGTTGATGATCACGGCGAGCAGTCCGTAGAGCTGTTCACTTGCGCGCAAAAGCCTAGCCTTGAAGACGCTGCGCAAATGATTCGCGCCAAATTGCTGCCCATCCCCGCCGAACTGGACCTCAATGACCTGGACGGGCGCATCGCCGAACCCACGGTCAAAAGCCTGAAGGATCAGAACAGCATTCAAATTCTCGATATTTCTCCCGCTGCCTGAATATTCCCTGTCTGCCTTTAAAGCGCCGCTGGTGGAGGTGATAGCTTCGCGCTACTCTGCAAGGGAGATCAGCGAATGAATCGCTAAGGTCTGGTCTTGTCAGCTACATGCTTGTTTTCCTGCGGCGATGTCATTGCCGTATAGCTGCGCCTTTCAGGCGTGGGCCTTGGGAAGCACGGAAAGTCTATCCATCGGTTTGAGGAGGACGTTTCATGAGCACAGCCTATCAAGAAGACATCAGCACCCACGTGTTACGCCGCATGAAAGAGGGCGGCTTCGACTTCTCACGTTTTCACCCCATCGAGTTCTACGCCATTTTCCCGGATGAGGAACGTGCGCGTCGGGCTGCGGGTCGGTTTCGTGGGGAATCCATCAATGCCCAGATCAGCGCAAGGGATGACGGCGCCTGGTTTCTGGAACTGAGCAAGGTGATGTTCGCCACCTATGATGGCATCGGTGATTTTGAGCAGGACTTTGAGGCGGTAGTCGAGCCCTTGGGCGGGATTATCGAGGGATGGGGCGTCAAGCACGAGGTTCGTGGGTTACCCATGTAGACACATGATCAATAAAGCAGCGTATCGGCTGACCCTTGGGTCGGCCGATTTTGTTTGTGGCGCGGCAAAGTACTTGGAACTTATTGCGAAAAATCCTCCACAAAAAAAAGGCCACCCGAGCAGGGTGGCCAAAAGGGAAGACCGGAAAGAAGGGGAACCGGTCGGTACTTGCACCAACAAGTTACCGGCGGTGATGGGGCGATGCTGTAGGACGAATCCTGTTCAGCGGATGAGTGCGATTATCCGCAGGCTTTGCCAGGCAGTGAAATCAACTCTGACTATGCTGGTGATAGGCAATGCCTGCGTCTCTTTGAGGCTTGTGTGCCGAGGCAGGGGCGTTTGCTGCACCAGGACGGTGCGATTCGGCCTTTTACTATATCTAACTGGTTGATACTTAAGTGTTTATGCCGCTGGCACGGGCCTTGCGACTGTCCGTTGCGTCCGGGTGACAAGGAGTTCGGCATGATCCGCACTTATTACGATGAAATGTACGATGAGGCCGGCCAGGTCCGGCCTCACTATCGCGAGTTTGCCCGCTGGCTGGATCAAACCCCTGCCGAGCTGCTGGCTCAGCGTCGGCGTGAAGCCGATTTGCTGTTTCACCGCGCCGGTATCACCTTCACCCTGTACGGCGACGAGCAGGGCACCGAGCGCCTGATTCCCTTCGACACCATTCCGCGCAGCATTCCCGCCAGTGAATGGCGCGTTGTGGAGCGTGGCTGTATTCAGCGGGTCAAGGCGTTGAACCTGTTCCTTGCCGACCTGTATCACGACCAGCGCATTATCAAGGCCGGGATTATTCCAGCCGAGCAAGTGCTGGCCAACGAGCAATACCAGCTTGCGATGCAGGGCCTGGACCTGCACCGGGATATCTATTCCCACGTCTCGGGTGTGGACCTCGTACGCGATGGCGACGGCACGTACTACGTGCTGGAAGACAACCTGCGCACTCCCAGCGGTGTGAGCTACATGCTCGAAGACCGCAAGATGATGATGCGCCTGTTCCCCGAACTGTTCGCCGCCCAGCGCATCGCACCGATCGATCATTACCCCAACCTGTTGCTCGACACCCTGAAAAGCTCCAGCCCGCTGGACAACCCCAGCGTGGTGGTGCTGACGCCCGGGCGCTTCAACAGCGCGTTTTTCGAGCATGCGTTCCTCGCCCGGGAAATGGGCGTGGAGCTGGTGGAGGGTGCCGATCTGTTCGTGCGTGACGACCGCGTATTCATGCGCACCACCGATGGGCCGAAGGCGGTGGACGTTATCTACCGTCGCCTCGACGATGCCTACCTCGACCCGTTGGCCTTCAACCCGGAGTCGATGCTCGGCGTGCCGGGCCTGTTGGCCGCCTATCGGTCGGGCAACGTGGTGCTGGCCAATGCCATCGGCACCGGGGTGGCGGATGATAAGTCGGTGTATCCCTTCGTCACTGACATGATCCGTTTTTACCTGGATGAAGAGCCAATCCTGAAGAACGTTCCGACGTTCCAGTGCCGCAAGCCTGACGAGCTGTCCCATGTGCTGGCGAATCTGCCGGAGCTGGTGGTCAAGGAGACCCAGGGTTCCGGTGGCTACGGCATGCTGGTCGGTCCGGCAGCCACGGCCGCCGAGATCGAAGCCTTTCGTGCGCGGATCAAGGCCAAGCCCCATGCCTACATTGCCCAACCGACCTTGTGTCTGTCGACGTGCCCGACCTTTGTCGAAAACGGCATTGCGCCCCGGCATATCGACCTACGGCCGTTTGTCCTGTCCGGCAAGGAAACCCGTGTAGTGCCGGGCGGGTTGACCCGTGTGGCGTTGCGCGAAGGCTCGTTGGTGGTCAACTCATCACAGGGCGGCGGCACTAAAGACACCTGGGTGGTCGAGGAGTGAAACCATGTTGAGTAGAACTGCCTCGGATTTGTATTGGATGTCGCGCTACCTGGAGCGCGCGGAAAACCTCGCGCGCATGCTCGATGTCAGCTATTCACTGTCGCTGATGCCCCAGGATGGGCGCGGCGATGGCCTGCACGAACTGGCCATGCCGCTGCTGATCACCGGCACCCTGGATGACTACCATGAGCGCCATGGCGAGCTGCATGCCGAGCGCCTGTTGCACTTCTTCGCCCTGGACGCGGCCAACCCGGCAAGCATCTACAGCTGCCTGGGCGCCGCCCGCGCCAGTGCCCATGCCGTGCGTGGGCGAATTACTGCAGACATGTGGGAAAACATCAACGCCACTTGGCTGGATATTCGTGTCATCGCCCAGGAAGGCTTGAGCCGTTATGGCATGAGCCGCTTCTGCGAGTGGGTCAAGGAACGCTCCCACCTGTTTCGCGGTGCCACTTACGGCACCATCATGCGCAATGACGCCTTTCGTTTTATTCGCCTGGGCACCTTCATCGAAAGGGCCGACAACACCCTGCGCCTGTTGGATGCCCGCTACGAGATGGCCGGTGACCAGGCCGAAGTCGTGATTGATGGCACCGCCCACGCCTATTACCAGTGGAGTGCGCTGCTGCGGGCGCTGTCGTCTTTCGAGGCCTATACCGAGATCTATCGTGATGCGCCCGGCGCGCGCCAGGTGGCCGAACTGTTGCTGCTGCGCGCCGATGTGCCGCGCTCCTTACGGGCATGCAGCGAAGAAATCGACCAGATCCTCGCCAGCCTGCCCGGCATCAACGGCCGCCCGGCGCAGCGCCTGGCCGCCGAGATGGATGCGCGCCTGCGCTTTACCGCCATTGACGAAATCCTTGAAGAAGGCCTGCACGCCTGGCTGACCGACTTCATCCCGCTGGTCCGCCAGTTGGGTAACGCTATTCACCATTCCTACCTGGAGGCGGCATGAGACTTTCCATCAGCCACGAAACCACCTACCGCTATGAAGACCAGGTGCGCGCCAGCATCCAGTACCTGCGCCTGACTCCCCACGACAGCGAACGCCAGCATGTGCTCAGTTGGCAGCTGGATTTACCGCGTCCGGTACGGGCCCAGTTGGACCCGTTCGGCAATATCCTGCATGTGCTGACCATGGATGAACCCCATGAATCGATCATCATCGGTGCCCGTGGCCAGGTGGACATTGACGAGTGGCGGGAGGCTGAACATGACAGCCAGTCACCATTTCCCTTCCAGCGTTGCACGCGCCTGACCGAACCGGACGAGGCCCTGCGCGCCTTTGCACAGCAGCACTGCGGCAAGCGTCGGGATCGCAATGCCCTGATCGACCTGATGCACGCGCTCAACCAGCATATCGAGTACGTGCCGGGTGCCACGCAGGTGGAGACCTGTGCGGCCGAGGCGTTCGCCGGGCGTGCCGGCGTTTGCCAGGATCACGCCCACGCCTTCCTGGCCTGCGCGCGCAGCCTGGGGATCGCGACGCGGTATGTGTCGGGGTATTTGTACAGCGAGGACAGCGAACACCTGGCCAGTCACGCCTGGGCCGAAGCCTGGCTGGATGACGCCTGGTACAGCTTCGATGTGACTAACCAACTGGCCCGCCCGGAGCGGCATTTGAAACTGGCGGTGGGCCTGGATTACCTGGACGCGTGCCCGGTGCGCGGCATGCGCCGTGGCGGTGGGCATGAGCAGATGCATGCCCGGGTGTTCGTGGCGCCGACCCCGGTGATTCTGGTGCAGCAGCAATAACCCATCACACCTGCCGGCGATAAGGCCCGAAAGATCGCCATCGCCGCCAAGCTGGTTCCTACAAGGCCGCGTCGGTTTTGCGAGCGGCCATATGCTTCAAATACCCCACCAGCAGGTCCAGGTCGGCATCAGGCAGCACGCTGGTGGCAAACGCCGGCATCTTTGCCTGTGGCCAGTGCCTCAGGCTTTGGGGATCACGGATATAACGCTTGAGGAAGTCGCCGCCAAAATACTCGGTCGGGCTGTAGGGCACATTCAGGTCCGGCCCTACCTGTGCGTCACCCGCGCCGTTGAGGCGATGGCAGGCCAGGCAGTTCTTCTGGAACAGGGCGAACCCCAGGTTGACCGGATCATCCACCGCCAGCGCAGGGTCCGGCAGCAGCGCCGGGAAGCGTTCGGCGACGGTTTTCAGCTGTCTGATCGTAGAGACCTGGAATGGCCACTGTTCCGGGCTGATCCCGCTTGCCTGGGGCTGGGTCCACACCAGATAGAACGGGCCGGCACTGGGTTTGCCAGCGGCCAGCGGGGGCCACGGATGAGCCGGATCCTCCACCGCCAGCCACGCCTGTGCGCCGCTTTGCGCAAGCAGCGGCGCGACGGCCAGTTCGGCGGCGAAACCATCGAGTGCCACCGCCTGCACATGGTTCTGCGCTACCAGGCCCGGTAGGAGTGCGGCCATTGGGACTGCGCGATACGTCATATTGCGCTTGTAGGAAACATCATCGACGATCTGTACTACCTGCGCCGCCGGATGCTGGAGCAGGTCGGCGGTTTGCCAGGTCGTGCGGTTGTGATCCAGCTCGATGGTCAACTGGGCCGCGCTGACGGGGTAGGCCAGGATCAGCATCAGCAGGACGATAATCTGTTTCAAGGAGAAGCCCATTTCGCAGTGACGATGCGGGCCCACGATACCGGAAAACGGCCACTAGACTGTAGGCAAAAAGACAGCCCCGGCCACGGGGACGCGGTACGCGGTTTCCCGGGCGGAGCTGTCAAAGACTGCAATGTTTCGCTGTGATCGGCCCGTTCAACCAATGATCTTGGTCAGGTTGGGCAGAATCAGAATCAGTGTGGTGGCGAAGAGAATAAGCCCCGCCTGGCGAACTTTCGATTGTTTGAACATGGCTGACTGCCTTTTGTTGTTATTCCTGAGCGTCAAATGCGCCGATACCAGCACCATCATTTCCTACGTTAAGCCGGCTAGATGGCATTTTTCTTACAGCTGCTCCAGCAAGACCCGGCAGCAGCTTCATACACTTCTTACTGATTCAACCTTAGAGCCCCTGTCGGGCGTGGCTTAGATCGCTTTCATATCAAGTTAGATTGAAATCTGTTTAAAAAGGTATGAGGCATGTGGCCATCTCCGCGCCAGCCCCTTGGCTAGACAGCTAAAACGATTAATCAGGGGTTTCCGGTAGCCTCTTACCGTTCGTCTGAGCGTGGTCGTCAAGGTCAATGAGCGTATCGGTCATTGAATCTGCCCTCGTGGCGCTTAAGGTAAGGGCACGGTCGGCTCTCCCCTTGAGAGCTCCATTGCACAGTGGTTCGAGGACGTCATGACCCAAGCTTTGATCTTTGATGCGATACGTACGCCCCGGGGCAAAGGCAAGGCTGATGGCGCGTTGCACAGCGTCAAGCCGGTGAACCTGTTGGCCGGCTTGCTCACCGCCCTGCAGCAGCGCAGCGACCTGGATACGCGCCTGGTCGATGACATCGTGCTCGGCTGCGTCACCCCGGTCGGGGACCAGGGCGCGGATATCGCCAAGACCGCCGCGCTGGTGGCCGACTGGGACGTCAGCGTCGCCGGCGTGCAGGTCAATCGCTTCTGTGCGTCGGGACTGGAAGCGGTCAATCTCGGTGCGATGAAAGTGCGCTCCGGCTTCGAGGATCTTGTGGTGGTCGGCGGTGTCGAGTCCATGTCCCGCGTGCCCATGGGCAGCGACGGAGGTGCCTGGGTGCTGGACCCGCAAACCAATATGCACAGCCACTTCACGCCCCAGGGGATTGGCGCCGACCTGATCGCCACCCTGGAAGGTTTCAGTCGCGACGATGTCGATGCTTTTGCCTTGCACTCCCAGCAGAAAGCGGCACGGGCCAGATCAGATGGTTCCTTCAAGAAATCGCTGATCCCGGTGCAGGACCAGAACGGTATCGTGCTGCTCGATCACGACGAATTCATCCGTGGCGACTCGACGCTTGAAGGCCTGGGCAAACTCAAACCCAGCTTCGAAATGATGGGCCAGATGGGCTTCGATGCCACGGCCTTGCGGGTCTATAGCCATGTTGAACGCATTCACCATGTCCATACGCCGGGTAACAGCTCCGGGATCGTCGATGGCGCGGCCTTGATGTTGATCGGCTCCGAAGCTCGGGGCCGTGAACTGGGCCTGCAACCGCGCGCGCGCATTGTCGCCACGGCTGTGACCAGCACCGACCCGACCATCATGCTCACCGGCCCCGCGCCTGCCACCCGCAAGGCCCTGGCCAAGGCCGGCCTGCGGGTCGAGGACATCGACCTGTTCGAGGTCAACGAAGCCTTTGCCTCGGTGGTACTCAAGTTCATCAAGGACATGGGCATCGATGCCGACCGGGTCAACGTCAATGGTGGTTCGATTGCCATGGGCCACCCGCTGGGGGCCACGGGGTGCGCGATCCTCGGCACCTTGCTCGACGAACTGGAAGTGCGCCAGCAGCGCTACGGCCTGGCCACGCTCTGTGTGGGCGGCGGCATGGGTATCGCCACCATTATCGAACGCCTCTGAGCCTAAGGAATTTGTCATGACCGACGCCATTCGTTACGAAAAAGGCCAGGACCAGATCGTGGTGCTGACCCTCGACATGCCCGGCCAGAGTGCCAACACCATGAACGCGGCCTACCGCGAGGCCATGGCCACCACTGTCGCGCGCCTGGACGCGGAAAAGGATGAGATTGCCGGGGTCATTATCACTTCGGCGAAAAAAACTTTCTTTGCCGGCGGCGACCTCAATGAACTGATCAAAGTCGACAAGCCCCACGCCAAGGCGTTCTACGACATGGTCCTGGGCCTGAAGGCGCAACTGCGCAGCCTGGAAACCCTTGGCAAGCCGGTGGTGGCGGCGATCAACGGCGCGGCGCTCGGCGGTGGCTGGGAGCTGTGCCTGGCGTGCCAGCATCGTGTGGCGCTGGATCATCCCTCGGTGCAGATCGGCTTGCCGGAAGTCACCCTCGGCCTCTTGCCGGGCGGCGGCGGGGTGGTGCGGATGGTGCGCATGCTGGGCCTGGAGAAGGCCTTGCCGTACCTGCTGGAAGGCAAGAAGGTCAGCGCGCAAAAGGCCCTACAGGCCGGTCTGATCGACGAGTTGGCGGCGGATCGCGATGAGTTGCTGGCCAAGTCCCGGGCCTGGATCCTGGCCAATCCTGCGGCTAAACAGCCTTGGGATATCAAGGGCCACCAGATCCCGGGTGGCACACCGTCCAACCCGAAAGTCGCGCAAATGCTCGCCATTGCGCCATCGATCCTGCGCAGCAAAACCAATGGTTGCTTCCCCGCGCCGGAGAAAATCCTCTGTGCTGCCGTGGAAGGCGCCCAGGTGGACTTCGACACCGCACACCTGATCGAGACTCGCTACTTCACCGAGCTCACCACCGGCCAGGTGGCGAAGAACATGATCGGCACCTTCTGGTTCCAGCTCAACGAAATCAACGCCGGTGGCTCACGCCCTACAGGGTTTGCGCCGTATGTCACGCGCAAGGTCGGCATCCTTGGGGCTGGCATGATGGGGGCGGGGATTGCCTACGCCAGCGCATCGGCGGGAGTGGACGTGGTGCTCAAGGACGTCACGCTGGCGGCGGCAGAGAAGGGCAAGGCCCACTCGGCAGCGCTGCTGGACAAGAAGGTCAGCCGTGGGCAACTGACGGTCGAGCAGCGCGACAGTACCCTGGCGCGGATCCGTCCTACAGACAGCGACGCCGACCTGGCCGGTTGCGACCTGATCATCGAAGCCGTCTTCGAAGACCGCGACCTCAAGGCCAAGGTCTCGGCTGCGGCCCAGCGTGTAGTAGGGGCTGAGGCGGTGATTGCTTCCAATACGTCCACCTTGCCTATCAGCGGCCTGGCGAGCGCGGTGCCCGATCAAGGTAAATTCATCGGCTTGCACTTCTTTAGCCCGGTGGAAAAAATGCCTCTGGTGGAAATCATCAAGGGCGCCAACACCAGCGACGAAACCCTGGCTCGCGGTTTTGATTTCGTACTGCAAATCAAGAAAACCCCGATTGTGGTGAATGACAGTCGCGGCTTCTTCACCTCACGGGTGTTCGGCACCTTCACCAACGAAGGCATTACCCTGCTCGGCGAAGGTATGGCCGCGCCGATGATCGAGACCGAGGCGCGCAAGGCCGGGATGCCGATTGGCCCGCTGGCGATCTCGGACGAAGTTTCCCTCAGCCTGATGAGCCATATCCGTCAGCAGACCGCCAAGGATCTACAAGCCGAAGGTAAAACACTGCCGGAACACCCGGCGTTTGCGGTGATCGACCTGCTGCTCAATGAATACAAGCGTCCCGGCAAGGCGGCGGGCGGTGGTTTCTACGAGTACCCCAGCGGTGGGCAGAAGCATTTGTGGCCTGAGCTCAAGGCGCGCTTTGAAAGGCCCGGGCAGCGGATCTCGGCGCAGGATGTGCGCGACCGCCTGCTGTTTATCCAGGCCATCGAGACTGTGCGCTGTGTGGAGGAGGGCGTATTGATGTCCACCGCCGATGCCAACGTGGGTTCGATCTTCGGTATCGGTTTTGCGGCCTGGACCGGCGGGGCGCTGCAATTTATCAACCAGTACGGGCTCAACGACTTCGTGGCGCGGGCGCGTTACCTGGCCGAGCAGTACGGCGAGCGGTTCAACCCGCCAGCCTTGCTGCTGGAAAAGGCCGCCCAGGGCGCTACGTTCTAGCCACCCGACCGGATACGGCTGGGGCTTGCCTTGAAAGGGTATTTCAGGGCAGGCTGGCGGGTGTGCGTTATTCCCATCACCGTGTCAGGTATTTTTTATGTCGCTACGCGTCTGCATTCTGGAAACCGATATCCTGCGTCCGGAACTGGTCGATCAATATCAAGGTTACGGGCAGATGTTCCAGCGCCTGTTTTCACAGCAGCCGATTGCCGCCGAGTTCATCGTCTACAACGTGATGCAAGGTGACTACCCGGCTGACAGCGAAGTCTTCGATGCCTACCTGGTAACGGGCAGCAAAGCGGACTCCTTTGCCACCGACCCGTGGATCGAAACCCTCAGGGCCTACCTGCTGAACCGCTACGAGCGGGGAGACAAGTTGCTCGGTATCTGTTTCGGCCATCAACTGCTGGCGCTGCTGCTGGGCGGCAAGAGCGAGCGGGCGAGCCAGGGCTGGGGCGTGGGCATCCACAACTACCAACTGGCCGCCAAGGCGCCGTGGATGAGCCCGGTGGTGGAAGAACTGACCCTGTTGATCAGCCATCAGGATCAGGTCACGGCCTTGCCGCAAAACGCCACGGTGATTGCCTCCAGCGACTTCTGCCCGTTTGCCGCTTATCACATCAATGACCAGGTGCTGTGCTTCCAGGGGCATCCCGAGTTTATCCACGATTACTCGCGGGCACTGTTGGACATTCGCCAGCAGAACCTGGGCGAGCAGATCTACCAAAGTGGCGTCGCCAGCCTGGCGCACGACCACCACGGCGTGACTGTGGCGGAATGGATGATGCGGTTCGTGGCGCACAAGCCGCAGGTGGCCTGATCAGTTGGGCCGGCTATAGCCACCCCGAGCGCTTGAAGCTGGCCCACAACCCCGTGCACCCCACCGCGATAAACCCCAACACCGCAAAATAGCCGTAGTGCCATTGCAGCTCCGGCATGTTCTGGAAGTTCATCCCGTAGATCCCGGCCACCGCCGTGGGGAACGCGAGGATCGCCGCCCAGGCGGCAAACTTGCGTTGCACCACGCTCTGGCGCGAGGCCTCCAGCAGCACACCGATCTCGATGGTCTGGCTGGCGATGTCGCGCAGGGTGGAAAGGTCTTCCATCTGCCGCGTGACATGGATCTGCACATCGCGAAAATACGGGCGCATGTTCTTGTCGATGAACGGGAAGCTCAGCTTCTGCAATTCCTCGCTGATCTCCACCATCGGCGCCACATGCCGGCGCAGCCTCAGCACATCGCGGCGCAGGCCATGCAGGTTCTGGATATCCCGCTCATTGAGGGCGTCGCACAGCACGCTGCGCTCCAGCGCATCGATCTCGGCATGAATCGCCTCGCTCACCGGCTGGTAGTTTTCGGTGACAAAATCCAGCAGCGCATAGAGTACGAAATCTTCCCCGTGTTCCAGCAGCAGTGGCCGCGCCTCACAACGTTGGCGCACATACCCGTAGGACGCCGAGTGGCCATTGCGGGCGGTGATGATATAGCCGTTACCGGCGAAGATATGGGTCTCGATAAACTCCAGCTTGCCCTCATGGCGCACCGGCGAATAGGTCACGATAAACAGCGCGTCGCCAAAGGTTTCCAGCTTGGGCCGGCTGTGTTTTTCCAGGGCGTCTTCGATGGCCAGTTCATGCAGGTTGAACTGGCGTTGCAGGTTGGCCAACTCCTGGGCGTCGGGCTCTTCCAGGCCGATCCACACAAAGTGACCGGGCTTGGCCGCCCAGGCGGCGCCTTCATCGAGGGTGATATCCCTGACTTTTTTCCCGGCGCTGTAGACGGCTGCTGCAACAACTCTACCCATAATGCTGATCGCTTCTTCACAAGTGGCAGTAACCGGCCAGCTTAGCCTGAAACGCTACATTGTAGGAGCTGGCTTGCCGGCGATGGCGTCCTCAAGATCGCCATCGCCTGTCATTCAGGTTTTTTGCAGTTCTTGATCCATCGCTTCAATACATTCGATCATCTGCCCGCGGCATTTCTCGATCAGCCCGGGCATGTCATCCATCGTCAAACCAGCCGTCGGAATCGGCGCCAAGGATCGGATCAAAATATCACCACTGTCCCAGCGATTGAGCTTCATCTGCTTCACATAAGTACTGACGCACACCGGCACAATCGGCACCCCGGCGGCAATCGCCATCTGGAACGCGCCCTTCTTGAACGGCAGCAAGGCTTCACCCAGGTTGCGGGTGCCTTCCACAAACACCCAGATCGAGGTGTCTTCGTGTTGCAGGGTATGGGTGGTGGTCAGCATCGACCGCCGTGCCTTCTGTGCATTGCCCCGATCAATCAGCACATTGCCCGCCAGCCAGAACAGTTGCCCGAACAGCGGCACCCACTTCAGGCTCTTCTTGCCGATACATACGGTGCGATAGGGCACCACGTTGCCGAACACGAACAAATCATAGTTGGACTGGTGGTTGGCAATGATCACGCAACTGCTCGACTTGTTGCGCAGCGAGTCCACTTGCGCCTTGACCCGCAGCCGTAGGATCCACATGGCCGGCAGTGCATACAGGCGTGCGCACAGGCGGCTGTTGTCCGGGTTGAAGGGCCGGCACACGCCCAGTAACACCCCGAGCACACCGGCGATCAGAAAATGCAGGCCCATCAATAACATGCGTAATAAATAAAGCATCGACACGGACCATCGGGACAAAAGGTGGCGCAGTGTACGGACGTGCACTGTATTCGGCAATTACCCCAGTAGAGGTAGGAGATGGCCGATGTTTAAGTGCATGTTTCAACAGATGGCGACAGATGCTATCTAGAGCGGCTGCAAGGCCATTCAAAATGCCGTGTAAGAAAAAGCCCGACGCGAGGTCGGGCTTTTTTATTGAGCGGGGCGTGGGTGGTTAACCCAAGTGCTCCTGATCCTGGATGATCGCGTTATCCAGCAGCTCCAGCAGTGCTTTGCGCACCTTCAGCTTGGTGTGCTTATGGGCGTTCATATTGATCTTCTTCAACTGCCGCGCCGCTTCCAGGGCCGCCGCCTGCAACGCTTCAGGTGCCACCACCTTGTCGAGGAAACCGGCACTCAAGGCATCTTGTGGGGTGAACATCTCGGCGTTGATCACCGAACGATGAAACGCCGACTTGCGCAGGCGATCACGCGCCAACTCGATCCCGGCATGGTGCATGGTCATGCCGATCATCACTTCATTCAGGCCAATACTGAACGGCCCCTCGACACCAATCCGGTAATCGGCCGACAACAGCAGGAACGCCCCCTTGGCCACCGCATGCCCAGGGCACGCCACAATCACCGGGAACGGGTGCGACAACAGACGGCGCGCCAGGGTCGAGCCCGACGTCACCAGGCTGACTGCCTCTTTAGGGCCGGCCGTCATCACTTTCAAATCATAACCACCGGACAGAATTCCCGGCGTACCGGTGATAATCACCACCGCCCGATCCTTCTCGGCCTGGTCCAGCGCTTCATTAAACGCACTGACCACGGCAGGGGAAATGGCATTGACCTTACCGTTGCTCAAGGTCAGGGTCGCGATACCGTCTTCGAGGTGGTAGGCAATCAACTCACTCATGACGCGATTCCTTGTAATACGTTTAATAGAAGGGCAGGCCGCAGACGTTACCCAGCATGGCCGCCCCGGTAAAGCGCCGTGACTGACTGGGCGGTCAGACTTTTCCCCTACACCCGGCCTGAAGCAGGCTACAGCAGGGCATGGCGGCTGCCATCGACCCGTGCCATCGCGCCTTGAGAATGGCAGAATCGCCGCCCTCCACGCCGTGCCAGAGCGACGCACGTCGAGATAATTGGCTAAGCGCATGAAAATTCTGAAAAAAACCTTTGCCATCAGAAAAGCTTTCGACTACATTAGCGCGCCTCGACAGACTGAATCAGTTTGACGAGATACGGTGAAGTGTCCGAGTGGCTTAAGGAGCACGCCTGGAAAGTGTGTATACAGGAAACTGTATCGAGAGTTCGAATCTCTCCTTCACCGCCACATTATGAAAACGCAAACCCCTGATTTTCCTAGAGAAAGTCGGGGGTTTGTGGTTTTTGGCGTCCGAAAAAGGCCCATATGGGACAGATCTGGGACAGATGCTCTGTTTTGGTGCGCTTAAGTGAAGACTGACGAGGGGCACCAGCGGCAGTCTCCTGTGTCCACTCTGGACTCGATGGGGAACTCGAAACTTCGAATATTGGCGTTATAAGGTGTCTACACAGGGCCGAGATTTCCCCCCGCTCCTAGACGACGCCGTAGGCTGCTAGGAAAGTCTCTGTAGCTCTGGTCGCGGTTTCTTTACAAAACGCTTGATCAAAACCCTGCATAGTGGAAAACAAAAACAGGTCAAGCCACTCCGACTCCAGGAGAGCCCGTAGATGGAGAGCTGCCACTCGCGGATTTGCTGCCCGAAGTTTTCCTTCATCCATATACTGTTTAAGCAGGGCAGACATGGCTTCCAAGAATTGTGCAGGACCGGCGTCGTAGCAGGCTCTGCCCAAATCCGCTTTTCGGCCGGCAGCAGACAGCAACAGCCGACGCACAGCCATTACTTCCTCTGAATAAAGCAGAGATATCACCTGCTCCCCCATTGCTTGGAGTGCTTCACCAATTGGTAGTGATGAACTCTCCATCGCTGCAAAAGTGTCGTGCATCTGAGCACTCGCCGCGCTCATCAGCACCTCGTAAAACAACACTTCCTTCGATTCAAAATAAGAGTAGAGAGTGGCTTTAGAGCAGCCAAGACTCTGCGCAATCTGGGCCATCGAGGCCCCGTCAAAACTCTGATCGTGAAAGATCTGCCCAGCGGCCATGAGGATCGCATTTCGCCGCGCCTCGGATTTGGTTCGCATTAACCGTCTCGTTGAAAAATTTTCCTATATTAGATCATCGGTCGTCGTGCACGTATCAAAAGCTAAACTGGTCCAAGTGGTTTAGTTTAGAATCTGTACCTGGCATGCCTTTAACCGTAGCCAAACCACCGTGCGGTCAGCCGATGAGCCTGACGTGATATTAGAAATTTGGAGTGAAGATGAACAAGAAGCGGCCAGTCAATCTCGACCTGAGGTCTATGAAGTACCCCGTAACGGCGCTGACCTCGATCCTGCATCGACTTTCCGGAATACTGTTATTCCTGTGTCTTTTCGCGGTGCTGTACGTGCTGGGTAAATCATTGAGCTCAGAGGAAGGTTTCAACGAGATACAAGGCATTTTGTTGTCGCCGATTGGCAAACTGATCGTGTGGGTGCTTTATTCGGCACTGATCTACCACCTGGTGGCAGGTATCCGGCATTTAATTATGGACGCAGGCATCGGAGAGACGCTGAAAGGCGGAAAGCGTGGTTCAGTTATCGTAATTATTGTTTCAGCGATTCTTATCGCAGTTGGCGGTGTATGGCTCTGGATGTAACAGAAAATAAGTGATGCGAGCGATCTGTTTCCAATAAAGCTTTACATGAAAACGGCCCCCATACCGAAGGCAAGTATGGGGGCTTTTTTTGTGAGCTGATGAACCACTTCCCTTAGGTCTGGTGTACCAACGCATCCATAGCTGGTTAAAGTTTAAGTGCCAGCTGCAGCATTCCCACCACGTCCGGCCCGTCCTCATTGATCCACGTCCCATAGTGCTGGCGGATCATGTTGCCGTTGGTGTGTCCCATCTGCTCGGCGATCCAATCAATTGAGGCAATGCCCGTGGTCAGTAACTGGCTAGCGTACGTGTGCCGGCATTGACCTGGTCCACGGTAGCGAACCCCAGCCGCGAGCAGATGAGCCTTAAAAAATCGGTCACGCACGACAAAGTCGTTGGCGTGTGGCAGGCCGCTTTTAGTGTTCAAAAAAACAAAGTGCAGTTTGTGCTTCCGAACCGTCTTGTTGTCCCGCTCGACGATATCAACGGTTTCCACCTTCCTATTTCGGTTCAATGCGTCGAGCTTCTGCAGAGCATCCCATGCGGGGGCAAGTAGGCGAACCTTGCGCGTCGACCGCCGGGTCTTAGTCACCCGATACGCACCGCGCACCTTTGACCGGCGGAACGTCACCGTGCCTTGCTCTAGGTCGATATCCTCCCAAGCAAGGGCGATGGTCTCTGATACCCGGGGGCCGGCCCAAATCATGAACTGGACCATTAACAGCTCTTGTGTACGGTTGGTGTAGGTTTCCAGGATCTGTTTGATTTCGGCCCTGGTAAACGGGTCGGGTGCCTCGGGATCTGGTAGCCGCACCATTAAACCCTCGGTTGGGTCGTGCGCCACTTTCATCCTAGTGCGATACAGCCTGAACACCTGGCGAACATTGCTGATGATGTCGCGGATGGTCTTGTTTTTGAGCGTTTTAGACAGTGTTCCCTGGATCCACTCCTGCAGGTCCAGGTGATCGATGTTGTGGATCTGTACCTTTCCCCACCGTGGACGTACATGAACTTCTGCTTTGTTGGCATAACCTCGATAGCTCGATGCAGCCACGCTGTTGGCCTTGATCTTTAACCATAGGTCCAGGTAATGCCCGAAGGTGTTTTCGACCAGCTTGGCCGAGTTGGGGAAGTGCCGGGCGTAATCGAACGTGCCAGCCTGGATTTCGTATTCGATGATTTCGACCAAGCGCTTTCCCTGGGCCACGATGGCAGGGGTGTTGCCCCCCGGGATTGCTTCTCGGCATTTTTCCCCGTTGTATTGAAAATAGATTCTCACGGATTTCCCGCGAGCTTCGACCCCACTCATGTAAACCCCTAACGCTGTGCTCGTGTATCGACAGTCTGACGATCGGAAACAAAAAGGCCCGTTTCCGGGCCAAGTATCTGGTAGCGCATCTTCTGGTGGACGCGGCTTACCGTTTCGGCTTGTGGTTACGTAAATGAGCATTCTGCAACTGGCGTCGCCGGCTGCATTTCAGATGGTTGCCCTGGGCGCGCCACTTACCGCATTGGTCGCAAACGCTGGTGTAGTCAATGTTCCAGGGAAAGCGTCGTGATGACGTGGCAGGGGTGCAGTTAGACATGGCGCGATTCTCCCCGGGTTGCGGGGTTGGCCAGCAGTTGAGCAATCACGGCTGCGTCCGTTTCGCTCAGTTCGCCCAGGGTGCTGGCCATCTGGCTCAGGCTTTCGAGGCGCGTTCGTGATTCAGGGGTTTTGTGTACCAGGTATCCAATGACGGCCGCGCCGATAATCGCGGTGGCCACCAGGTGCCGCGCCGGTGTGGTAGCCTTCGTGCCGCTGCTGCTTTGGTTCTGTGCTTGCATGGTATAGCCCTCGGTGGTGGTTAGGTGTCGAGGAGCTGCAACTCCTCGACACTGTTTCTTATAAGGTCAGTCCTTACGGGCCAGGTGAATCACCAGGTCGTCAAAATCTGGCTCATGTTCAACACATGACTGCCATTCCAATACCCTCAAAATCTGTTGCCTGCTGCAGTCGTCCACCAGGATTTCACGCTGGCCACCTGCTGCCCGTACTTCTAGGATTTTCAGCAAACCATCCTCCCCATAAGCACCTGCCTGGATGACTGGCGCGCTTTGCCCTGTGAAGTCCAAACGGTCTTGCACTGACTGCAGCTTGCTTGTTTTGCCGTCGCCGGCACTGCCCATAAATACTTGGATTTGCATCGGTCTTGCTCTCCTTTACGCCTTGAATGTCCAGCACTTCACTGTCGTCGGCCGGGGTTGTGAACAGGGATTTCGGCTGTTGAACGCAGCACGTACAGCGCTGTGAACGGCCTTGTTGCTATCCAGAAACTTGTGGGAGCGGGATTCTTTGAGCAGGTCGCGCAACGTGGCCACGTCGGCCAACTTCTGTTTGTGTTCGGCGGCGCGCTCGCAGAATTCATTGAGGTTGATTGCGATCACGGTCGGATCGCTGCTGTGGTCAACCACAGGATCCTCACTCAAGGACTCGAGGTAGTCGTAAACCTCCCAAAACTCGGCTACGGCAGCATGGTCGGAGCTGATCGAGGCTTGGCGTTCGATGGCCATCCGTACGATCTGTCGCTGAGTGGCGGCCACCTGGGGATCACTGAGTTTCAGAACGAGGCGAAGGCCGTCCAGTAGAGAGAGCATTTGCGCGTGGTTTTTGCTGATTCGCTCAACACGGATGTATCCGCGCAGGTCGTAACCGCAGCTGCTGCAGTTGCCCTGATCGCTGGCATACGCGGCACAGCAGGCAAAGCAATGGGTGTGTAGTCGGCGCAGCTTTGCTTCGTGTTCGGGCATGCGCTGAGCGAATAACTCAAGCACCGCGGACTCTTTACCCACGGCCCGCAATAGGAAGTGGCTGAGGGTGCCACCATCCAGTGCGTTCAACTGATCAGCTGCAGCACGGCTTTCCGGCGTGACGGTCGGGCGCACAAAATGCAGCTTCACAATCCGCGTCATGATCGCTTCGTGGGCAACCACGGCAGCGTTCTGGCTGATAGCAATAGTTCCCCTGAATGGCGGCTCGTACGTCTCGTTACCTGCCGTCTTGACTCCTTTCGTGGCCAGGGTGCCGCCGCCGAAGAAGTCTTTCAGCTCGTCCCATTCAAAGGTCTTAGCGTGCGCTCGATCGTCGCTGTGGCGATCAGCTTCCAGGAATACCACCGGCATGCCGGAGACCTGGCCCATTAAACGAGAACGCCCGGCCTTAGTAGATTTCATAGGGTCAAATCCTTCGTAGCCTTCGCGGCCGAGTAGTTTCCAGAGGAGGTTCAACAGGGTTGTTTTGCCGGCGCCGGCTTCACCAGTGGCTTCCAGGAATGGGAACGACTGGTAGCGAGCGCGGATCTGTTCGCAGAACAGCGAGCCGAAAAAGAACACCAGGGCGACGAATCCCTGGGCACCGAAGCAGGTCCACAGCAACTGCACCCACTTCTCGTCGAAGCCCTTTGCTTCGCGTTGCAGCTTGATGGGGACGCCTTTCTGCAGCGTCTTAAGGCGCAGCTTGCCGAACTCGAAATAGTCTTCGCTGTTGACCTTGTAGGTGGTGCCGTCCTTGATCGCGATATCGCCATATACGTAGCAGGCGTATTCCTTGCTGTAGCCCACGTAGTCGATGGTTGAAACGGTTTTGATACCGAACAGTTGGTCCTTCATGAGCTTGTCGAGCTGCTGGCCACTGCCGGTAAACATTGCACCCGCTGCCATGCCGAGAAGCCGCTTTTTGAATTCGCTTGCGGCCGACAGCTGGCCGCTGGTGAAGGTGTTTTTCACGCTTTCGGAGTCGTGTGGGAAGTCCACGCGCAGGTAGTACCAGGATTCGTCCGTTACCTCGTTACGCTGGAAGTACAGGGCTTGTGGGTAGCAGTTGGCAATCTCCACAACACTGCCCGACTGCTGCAGCGCCTTTTCGCGTTGTTGCGCCTGGTTGAGCAACTGGTCGTCGTGGTTCTCGCTGTCCTCGATGTCGGACATGGCTCGGTTGAACTTCTCCATGTCCAACTTGAACCAATACAGACGGCTACCAAAGCCCAGGTGAAATTCACCTCGCTTGTTCCAGTCGTACATGAGCAACGCTTTTTCCGCTGCGCTTTCTGCTAGCAGCAAGGCTCCCTGGTGACGGGCTTGCTTGAGGTCGGTAGCGATCTGGTCGGCACGCTTGGTATCGTCCTGGATGAAGGTCCACCGCTGATGTAGGTCGTTCCAATCAGCCTTGCGGCCGTCGCGTTGGGGGATTTGTGCAGACTCGCAGACGAAACCTAGGGCTCGGGCTTCGCGCACCCAGCGCCGGGTGTATGCGTTGGCGCTGGGTTCGTTATCAAGCGCCCAAACCAGCTTGGGCAGCTTCAATCCCTCGCGGGCCTTAATCAGGGCCTTGAGCGAATCGCCAGGGAACGCATTGGAAGACATGGCCGAGACAGCTGCGATGTCGTTATGCACCAGGGCGATGGCGTCGAAGATCCCTTCGACAATCCAGATTTCCTTGGCCTCAAGAAGGTCTACGCAAGGCGGGCACCACCAGACGCCGCGATAACTGTCCTTGGATTTAAAGCGGGCTTTCATCTTGCCGAAGCGGTGGGGCTGATCAATCAGGCGTTCCCACCAGCCGCCTTTCTCCAGTGCGAAGCGCACAGTGGCGCTGCCGGCGTTGTGTTCAGCAGAGTAGAAGGTTTCCTGGGTGAACCAGCCTTGGATCAGCTCAAACCGAAAGCCCCGGGCGAACTCCAGGTAAGCGCGTGCCGTCGCGTTGGGGTGCTGGTCTGTTGCCGGCGCTCGCTTGCTCCAATCTTCAAACAGATCGTCGTACAGCTCTTTTACGTGCAGGGTGTGGCCACACTTCTCAGGGCGACCACAAATCACCATCCAGGGCGTATCAAACCGGGAATACAGCTCTTTCTTTTTGCACTTGGGGCAGGTGCCGCCGCGCATGTAGTCGGTGCCCACGCGGTGCTTGAGCCCGAAGTCAGATTGGAGGCGCTGCAGCACGTCGTGGCGAAGATCTTCTTTCATGGGTTACTTCACTGCTTTAAGGCTGTGGGACAGGGCTGCCATAAGGCGTTTTTGCGCAGCCATTACCGGGACGTGGGCGAGAATTGCGCCGTGGCGCTGGCCGTCTGCAACAAGGCGAAACTGGTCGGCGTACCAATGCTCGTTGAGGCTCAAGCGATACTGTTCGCGCAGGGCCGCCAATAACGCTTCGGCCTCTGCGGGGGGCAGTTGAGTGGTGACAATTACGGCGTTTGCCATCTTTAAACCTCGTTTTCGGGCGCAGCTCACCCATACCCACGGGATGTGGGACCGGCGATTGATTGGGGGCGGGTGTTACGGGTTCGTGGAGCGCAAACGCACGTTGTCAGGGGCGTTCAAGATGCGTTCGTAGATCAGGCTGACGGGTACGGACCAGCACAGTCCCTTGATCGGATCCTTGATCACCACAACGGTGTCACTGCTGTAATCCAGATCAAGGCGCTGGCGGAAGGCAATTTCCACCAGCTCGATGTGGGCAAGCGAAGTCAATTTGATTGCAAGCGATTCCGCCACGTCGAAGCTGCTCACCAGGTGATTGATGGTGCGGTTGAAAAGCGCAGATAGGTCGCCCAGGTGTTCAGCTTGATGGCGCTCAAGGAAGGCCAGTGCAGCGTTTTGCATGCATTCCTGATAGTCCAGGGTATTGGTCTGAGCGTTCATATGGTTTTCCCCGACTTGGCGCGGTAGAGGTCGATGGCGGCATAGACTTCGGCAGTCCGTGCAGCCAAGTGCAGGGTGTGAGCGTTCTGTATTGCCTGGGCCTCGGCCTCGGTAATCACGCCATCATCAAGCGCCTGAGCAATGATCTGATCGACCGTTCCCCGTTTGGCGGCACTCTGTACAGATCGTGCGTACATCTCCACGTTATCCAGGTTCTCGGGGCTGGTGACAGGAACGAACATGCCGCCGTACATTGCCGCCACGTAGTTGGCCAAGTGTTGGGTGCCGGTAACTTGCTCCAGTTGGAAGATCTGGGAGTCTGTCAAAGGACGGCAGTTGTTGTTCTCATAGGCGTGGTTATCAAACTTTTTGAGTGGTAAACCGATTCGGGCGGCAGCGCATTCGCGTCCCCCTTCAAAGGTGCAAATAATTGCACTGACTACTTCACGGCGTGTTTTTAGAACCTGACTATCCATCTTCTGCTGTTCCCTCAATACGCTGACCATTACTGTGCGATCACGCCGTCTTTGATGCCGAGCAACACGGCGGCGCGATGTGCCTCACCACGTCGGCACAGGCTTTGGCCGCTCAAGACCGCATAGACGGTGCTGGGGTTCAGTTGATGTTGGCTGGCGAAGTCTTTGGCTGACTGGCCCCGTTTTTCTAATGCTTCCCGTGCTTCTTTACGGGCTTGCTCGGTAACGCTTGAGTTCGGCATAGTGCAGATCCGTGCAATTTCATGTGGTGTGAGATGCACAATGATGCACTTAAGTGCACTTGTAAATAGTAAGGATGAAAAAAAGTGCATCTTTCTGAAGAGATCGGTTCCCGGCTGCAAGAAGAACGGAAGCGATGCGGCATGACACAGAACCAGGTCGCGGAAGCGCTGGGGATTGCGAAACGAACACAAGCGAACTATGAGGCCGGATCCAGTGACGCCACGGCCTCGTACCTGAGTAAGGTCGCTGCTCAATTCGATTTTGATGTGCCTTACATCCTCACTGGGCGACGTAGTACGTTGGCGCTGGATTCGTTGAATGAGGTTGAAGACAGCATCGTTCAGCAGTACCGAAGCATCCCTTCGGATGATCAAAGAGCCATTCGGCGATTTGTTAAGGCCATGGCAGACGAGGCTGTCAAAGGATCGAATTGAACTAGCGGTATCTGCCTGGCCATCGGCTTGCCCCCATATCACTGCATCAGCAATGCATTTTATGGAGTGGTAAGCATGTTGGATCGCAAGAACGCCGATGGTGGTTACGTTGAAATGGCTGCATCTGCGCGGCATGAGCTTTCGCAAATTGAAGTGCGCCTGATTGGCTGCTATCGCCAGTTGAGCAAACGTGATCAAGAGCAATTGCGCAGGCTGACCGAAGCCTTGGTAAGTAACCCTGATCAGTCCGTCGAAAATTGATTTCTGATCCGCCGGCGCAGCGATGTCGGCGGCCTCCATCATCCGATGGCCTGCGATCCAAGCTGTTCAAAAAGCTCACGCTGTTGAGCCCTTGGCATGTCTCTCAAGCGATCTATCAGCATCCTGTCAAAGGTCTGTGCAGACGGGCTGAGTGTGTGGGAAAACGTCAGGTTTGCGACCCAACTGTGTCCACACTTGGCATCCAGGCATTGGCAGTAGAGTTTTGCGAACTCTGTTGATAGTACTTCCCGAGAGGCTATCCGGCCTTTGTGACCACACTTGCAAGTTACTCTCATACTCCCTCCCCAGGATGCACCAAATTGCCACTATCTTCGCACGTGGTGCAGTATTTTTCTCTGCTTGTAATCGGTTAAGCAGCGATTTCCCCTGCGTTATCTGGATTTTTCCAGGCGATATGTCGGTCCTGCCGAAGCGTGTCATTCAACTGGTTGAACAACTGACAGATGGGCCGGATCTCGTTGCTGGTGTACACGCGATCGATCTTCTCAATGTCCCCAAACCCGCCACTGTTTTCCGGGATGATCCCGGCCAGGGCAGGGTTCATACGCCAGGCAGCAATAACGTCGTTACGGGTGATGTTCTTTACCTTCTCCAACTCGTCCTTGGCCTGGAAGTCCCCCACGGGGATGATCTGGATCGCGTTTTCCTTACCGTTAGGGATGTTGACGAACATCGAGCGGAAGTTGCCCACGCCCTTGCTGGCGCTGATCTGGGCGCGCAGGTTCTCTTCGTCTTCCTCGGTCAAGTCGGGGTCGTTGGTGTAGAAGATGTAGCCCGCGTGCGCGCCGTTGCTGTAGTAGCGCCGGCGGAACAGGGTCGCGGCTTCATTGAGCAACAGCGCCTGCAGGCCGCCCAGGTAGTCGGGCACGCCGTAGATGTTCTGTTCCACGTCGTAGTCCAGGACGTGCTCGATCTCGTCCTGGTCGAAGTCCATGTATTTGTTGTCGGGTAGCAGCATCCTGAAACCGCCGTCTACTTTCACCCGCATGTTGATCGCCGGTAGGTGCTGCATCTCCAGGACATGGCCAAAGGCGTTGCTGTCGCGGTAGAAATACGCCTCCCCGAACACCATGTAGTCCAGGCCCGCCCGGCCCATGGTTTGCGTGCTGCAGCCATCGGACGGGATGAATTCACGCAACAGCAAGTTGCGCTTGAACTTGGGGATTGCGCCGTGGTGTGCGTTGGCGCGTAGCAGCTTGGCGAGGCCCGCCCGGGATACCGGCGGTTTGTAGATCTCGCCGTCGTCGCTGGGAAATACGCCCAGGTACTCGCCGATGTTGCCGGACAGCACTTGTTCCGGCTCCCCGAAGGTGAACGCCCGCATGGGCTGTGGCTGTTGCACCTGCTGGTTGGCTCGGGGTTTTCTGCGTCGTTGCTTGGGCATGGTTTCCGCTCGTGACGTAGCGGCTACGGCGCCGCTTGTTGGTGTTCAGGGGTTCATTGGCCAGGGCGTGCATCACGGCCCAGGCAATATCGGCGTGGCCGGTGGCGTCGGTGCGCGAAGCGCTGTAGGTGACCTGGCCGCTGGTGGTGG
>NZ_AOHN01000061.1:0-94700 GCF_000510915.2 Pseudomonas sp. FH4
CTGTCGAGCCCTGGCGAGGCTGCGATGGCGGTGGATCAGGCAATACATCTCTAGCGCCTGTACCGCCGCCATCGCAGCCTCGCTAAAGCTCGACAGCTCCCACAGGGATGGGTGGCAGGTCCGGGATTTTGGCCGCGACATGGATCAAATGTGGGAGCTGTCGAGCCCTGGCGAGGCTGCGATGGCGGTGGATCAGGCAATACTTCTCTAGCGCCTGTGCCGCCGCCATCGCAGCCTCGCTAAAGCTCGACAGCTCCCACAGGGATGGGTGGCAGGTCCGGGATTTTGGTCGCGACATGGATCAAGTGTGGGAGCTGTCGAGCCCCGGCGAGGCTGCGATAGCGGTGGATCAGGCAATACTTCTCTAGCGCCTGTGCCGCCGCCATCGCAGCCTCACTCAGTATCAGCCGTGCATCTGGCCGAACTGGCCGGACTGGAAGTCGGCGAAGGCCTGATGAATCTCTTGCTCGGTGTTCATCACGAACGGGCCGTGACCGACAATGGGCTCGTCGATGGGCTCACCGCTGAGCAGCAAGACCATGGCGTCGTTGTTCGACTCCAGGCTGATCTGCTCACCCTCGCGCTCGAACAACACCAGTTGCCCTTCGCGCGCCAGTTCCTTGCCATTGACTTGCACGGTGCCTTTGAGCACCACCAGCGCGGTATTGCGCCCGGCGTACAGGTCCAGGGTCACGGCCTTGCCGCCGTTGAGGCGCAGGTCCCACACGTCAATCGGCGTGAAGGTGCGGGCCGGGCCTTTCTCGCCGGCGAACTCACCGGCAATCAGGCGCAGGCTGCCGGCGCCATCGGCCAGGGGCAGCGACGGAATATCACCGTCGAGGATGGTCTGGTAGCCGGCGTCGCTCATTTTGTCCTTGGCCGGCAGGTTGACCCACAACTGCACCATTTCCAGGGCGCCGCCACTTTTGGCGAACGCTTCGGAATGGAACTCCTCGTGCAGGATCCCCTTGGCAGCCGTCATCCACTGCACGTCACCCGGGCCGATTTTGCCGCCGGCACCAGTGGAATCGTGGTGCTCGACTTCGCCCTTGTAGACGATGGTCACAGTTTCAAAGCCGCGATGCGGATGCTGGCCCACGCCACGCCGTTGAGTGGTGGGGGTGAAATCCGCCGGGCCAGCGTGGTCCAGCAGCAGGAACGGGCTGATATGTTTGCCCATAGTGTCGTAGGAAAACAGCGTGCGAACCGGAAAACCGTCGCCTACCCAGTGGCTACGCGGGCTGGTGTAGATACCAATGATGTTTTTCATGATGATCCTCCAAAGTGAATACACCTTAAATCCAATACCAATAAGGCGGTAGGCGGCGAATATGGCTCGCATCGTTCCATACATGGGACGATCCAATGACAGCGGCGCAAAACGAAAAGCAGGAAGCATGGGCGTAGACCTTCAGGATTGATCTCAAAAGAGAATCATCATCTGCACCCGTTTAACTTGGACAAAGTGTGACAACCACCACCCCGCGTATCCCGTAGTCACTGTCGAGCTTGAAAATGAAGGGCTGGATTTAATTATATTTCGGTCATAATATACGACTTAATATTACGACCGTAATTTTTTAATAGTCCAGCAGCAGGAGCCTGAAATGAGCCCACGTCCTCCCCTTCGCAGCCTTTTCCCGCCCCTGGCGCTGTTGATCCTCCTCAGCGGCTGCAACAGCCCGGCCGATACCGCCGCCCACACACCTGCGCCGCGCCCGGTGCTGGCGGCCAAAGTTGAAACCGCCGCCAGTCAGCAGAGTGCCTATACCGGCGTGGTGGCAGCCCGTACCGAAAGCGACCTGGGTTTTAGGGTCAGCGGCAAGGTGATCGAGCGTAAGGTCGATCCCGGCCAACATGTGTCCCGTGGCGACACCTTGCTGGTACTGGATATCGGCGACTTCGAACTGGCGCTACGTTCGGCGAAAAACCGCGTCAACGCCGCCCAGGCGCAACTGCGCCAGCGCCGTGATGACGCAAGCCGCTACCAACGCCTGGCCAGCACTGGCGCAGTGTCGCGGCAGATTTTCGACCAGTCGGCGACCAACCTGCGGGTCGCCGAAGCCGAACTGGCCGCCGCCCAGTCAGACGCCAGCCAGATCGAAAACCGCCGCACCTACTCCGTGCTCAGGGCCGATAACGACGGTGTGGTCACCGATGTGCGCGTCGAGCGCGGGCAAGTGGTGGCCGAAGGGCAGATTGTCGCGCGCCTGGCCCACGACGGTGCGCGGGAAGCAATCATCAACCTGCCGGAAAACCAGCGCGAGCAGGCCTCGCACAAAGCCCTGGCCCTGCCCTTCGGCGCGCCCGACCAGGCCGTCACGGCGACCTTGCGCGAACTGTCCGCGAGTGCCGATCCCGTCACCCGCACCTATCGTGCACGCTACGTGCTGCACGGCACCTTTGATCGCTTTGCGCTCGGCTCCACCATTACCCTGCGCCTGCAAGGCAGCGGCTCGTTGCCACAGACCCGCGTGCCGATCGGCGCCCTGCATGACACGGGTAGCGGCACTGGCGTATGGCTAATCGGCGATGACGACAAGGTCAGCTTTGCCCCAGTGGTCGTGGCCTACCTGGGCCAGGAAGACGCCGTACTCAGCAGTGGCGTCAGCCCCGGCCAGATCATCGTCGCCCTCGGCGCCCACTTGTTGCACAACGGTGACAGCATAAGGCTGCTGCCCGCCCAGGCGCTGGCACTCAGCCGTCGGCAGGGCCAATGATCATGCGCGGTATCAACCTCTCTGAACTGGCGGTCAAGCACCGCGCCGTGACGTTGTTCCTGATCCTCGCAATCCTGGCGGCGGGGATTTTCTCCTTCGGCAAACTGGGGCGCGCCGAAGACCCGCTGTTCACGGTCAAGGTCATGACCATCACCGCCGCCTGGCCCGGCGCCACGGCCCAGGAGATGCAGGAGCAGGTGGCCGACCGCCTGGAAAAGCGCCTGCAGGAACTGGACTACTACGAGCGCGTCGAAACCATCGCCCAACCGGGTTTTGTATCAATGCGCATGACCTTCCTCGAATCCACGCGCCCCAACGAAATCCAGGACCTGTTCTACCAGACCCGCAAAAAACTCAGCGATGAGGCCGCCAAACTGCCCAAGGGCGTGATCGGGCCGTTCTTCAACGATGAATATTCCGATGTGTACTTCGCCCTGTACGCCCTCGAAGCCGAACACCTGCCCCATCGCCAGCAGGTGCAAATTGCCGAAGCACTGCGCCAGGAATTTCTCAATCTGGCGGGGGTAAAAAAGGTCAACATCCTTGGCGAACAGGCCCAGCGGGTGTTTGTCGAGTTCTCCTATGAGCGCCTGGCCACCCTGGGCATCAAGCCCGAGCAGATCTTCGCCGCCCTCGCTGCGCAGAACGCCGTGGCCCCGTCGGGATTTGTCGAAACCGCTGGCGCCCGCGCCTATATCCGTATCGACGGGGCCTTCGACAGCCTGGCGCAGATCGAAAACGTGCCGCTGCCAGTGGATGGCAAAGTGCTGCGTATCGCCGATGTCGCCACCGTCAGCCGCGGCTACGAAGACCCGCCCAGCTACCGCATCCGCCACCAGGGCGACCCGGCGCTGATGCTGGGCATCATCATGGAAAAACACTGGAACGGCCTGGACCTGGACAAGAGCCTCAAGGCCCAGGAAGCCAAAATCCAGGCTGACCTGCCGTTAGGTATCAACTTCACAAAAGTCGCCGACCAGGCGAAAAATATCGGCCTGGCGGTCAACGAGTTCATGCTCAAGTTCTTTGTCGCCCTGGCCGTGGTGATGATCATCAGCCTGTTGGCCCTGGGCTTTCGGGTCGGGCTGGTGGTGGCGGCAGCAGTGCCGCTGACGCTCTCGATTGTGTTTGTCATCATGCTGTTGACCGGGCGCGAATTCGACCGCATCACCCTCGGCGCGCTGATCATTTCCCTGGGTCTGCTGGTGGACGACGCGATCATCGCCATCGAGATGATGGTGGTCAAACTCGAAGAAGGTTTCGACCGCATCCACGCCGCCACCTTCGCCTGGAGCGCCACTGCGGCACCGATGTTGACGGGCACCCTGGTGACAATCATTGGTTTTCTGCCGGTGGGTTTTGCCCGTTCGGCAGCGGGCGAATACGCCGGCAATATCTTCTGGATCGTCGGCTTTGCCCTGATTGCGTCCTGGTTGGTCGCCGTGGTGTTTACCCCATACCTGGGGGTCAAGCTGCTGCCCGACATCAAGCCGGTGCCCGGCGGCCACGATGGGATTTATGCCGGGCCCTGGTACCAGAAACTGCGCAACCTGGTGCAAACCTGCGTACGCCGTCGCTGGCTGGTGACCGGGCTGGTGGTGACCGCCTTTGTAGTGAGCGGGCTGGGCATGGGCCTGGTGAAAAAACAGTTCTTCCCCAACTCCGACCGTTCCGAACTGATCCTGGAGGTGTATATGCCGCCAGGCAGTGCCTTCAAAAGCACCGAAGCGGTGGCGGCGCAGTTGGAAAAGGCGCTGCTGCAAGAGCCGCAAACCACGATGGTCGACACCTACGTGGGCGGCGGTGCGCCACGCTTTTTCCTGTCGTTGAACCCCGAACTGCCGGACCCGGCCTTCGCCAAACTGATCGTACAAACCCCCGACGCCCATGCGCGGGACGCCTTGAAGCTGCGCATGCGTGAACGCATCGCCGCCGGCGAATTCCCGGCGGCGCGGGTGCGGGTCACGCAACTGCTGTTCGGCCCGCCCGTACCGTTCCCGGTGGTGTTTCGCGTGTCCGGCCCGGACCTGAACGTGCTGCGCAGTGTGTCCGAAGACGTACGCCAAGTAGTCGCCGCCAACCGACTGACCAAGGACGCCTTCCTCGACTGGGGCGAGCGCAGCAGCGGTTATCGCCTGGTGCTGGACCAGGATCGCCTGCGCCTGCTGGGCTTCACCCCCAACGAGGTGAAATCCCAACTCAACGCCCTGCTCAGCGGCAACCCCATCACCGAAGTGCGCGAAGGCAACCGCACCGTGTCCGTGGTGGCCCGCGCCCAGGGCAACCAGCGCGAAGACCTCGGCAACCTCGACAACATGACCCTGACCAACAGCGCCGGCGTATCGGTGCCCTTGGCCCAGGTCGGGCATTTCCAGGCGGTGATGGAAGAGCCGATTCTCAAGCGGCGTAACCGCGCGAGTACCGTCGAAGTGCGCGCCGACATCATCGACGGCGTGCAACCGCCCGATGTGGAAATGGCCGTCTATAAAGACCTGCAACCGCTGATCGCAGGCTTGCCGGCCGGCTATCGCATCGACATCGGCGGCCCGGTGGAAGAAAGCGCCAAGGCCAATGTCGCCCTGGCCGCGCTGTTCCCGATCATGATCCTGCTGACCCTCACGGTGATCATGTTCCAGGTGCGCTCGTTCGGCGTGATGTTCATGGTCTTCGCCACCGCCCCGCTGGGGTTGATCGGCGCGGTGCCGACCCTGCTGCTGTTCAACCAGCCGTTTGGCTTCAATGCCATTTTGGGGCTGATCGGGATTGGCGGGATCCTGATGCGCAACACCCTGATCTTTACCGACCAGATCCGCCAGAACCAGGCGCATGGCATGGCGACCGGCGAGGCGATTGTCGAAGCCACCGTGCGCCGTGCCCGGCCGGTGATCTTGACCGCGCTGGCGGCGGCGTTGGCGTTTATTCCGCTGACCTTGTCGGTGTTCTGGTCGTCGCTGGCGTATGTGCTGATTGGCGGGGTGCTGGTGGGGACGTTATTGACGCTGCTGTTTTTGCCGGCGTTGTGCAGCCTGGTGTTGGGGCGGGACAAGGTGCAGGCGGCAATCCCCCAGACACCATAAACCCCAATGTGGGAGCGGGCTTGCTCGCTCCCACACAAACCCGTTCCTACAGGTAGATCAGCGCTTGGCCAGCTCCATAATCATCCGGCTCAACAGATAAATCCGCGGTGCCACGCTCTCCACCTCGGCATATTCCTGCGCTGTATGGATATTGCCACCGACAATCCCGAACCCGTCCAGCGTCGGGGTGCCAACACCTGCGGACAAGCTGGCGTCCGCCGCCCCACCGCTGCCTTCAATGGTCAGCTTGCGGCCCAGTTCTGCATAGATACCCTGGGCGATAGCCACCAATTTATCGGACTCAGGTGTCTGCGGCATCGGTGGCAAACCCCGTTTCAGACTGGTCGTGACCTGCGTGTCAGGGATCAGCTTGTTGGCGGAAACCCGCGCCAGATCTTTCTCGATCCGATCAAACTCTTCCGGCAACGCTGCCCGCACATCCGCCTTGGCCGTGGCTTGATCGGGGATAACGTTAGTGCGGTCGCCAGCCTTGAGCACGGTGAAGTTGATCGTGGTCTTTTTCTCTTCATCCCCCAGTTTGCCCAGTTGCAGGATCTGGTGGGCCGCCTCCATCGCCGCATTACGCCCCAACTCCGGGGCCACGCCAGCATGAGCGGCCTTGCCTTTGACCTCGACCACCGCCGTGGCGCTGCCTTTGCGCCAGACCACCAGGCCATCGGCCGGGCGACCGGGCTCCAGGTTCAGGGTGACGTCATGGCCCTTGGCGGTTTTGCGGATCAGTTCGGAGGCGGCCTCAGAACCGGTTTCTTCACTGGCATCGAGCAGGAAGGTGATGTGCGCGTAGTCCGTGAAACTCTGGTTTTTCAGCACTTTCAAGGCATAGATTCCGGCGACGATCCCGCCCTTGTCATCCATCACCCCGGGGCCATAGGCGCGGCCGTCCTTGATATGAAACGGCCGCTCGGCCGCCGAGCCTTCCTTGAACACCGTATCCATGTGCGCCATCAGCAGGATTCTGGCCTTGCCCGTACCTTTGAGGGTGGCGATCACATGGCTGTTATTGGCCGCTGCATCCGGCACCAGTTCAATGCTGAAACCCAATTGTTTCAACTCATCGACGGCAATGTCGCGCACCTGGGTCAGGCCGGGCTCGTAGCCAGAGCCCGAGTCGATATTCACCAGACGCTCCAGCAACTTCAAGGCCGGCGCCTTGTACTGCTCGGCATCGGCCTGGATCTGCTGGTGAGGTTCGGCGCTGAAGGCCGGCATGGCGATGCCCAGGGAAAGCGCCAAGGCGGCGGACAGCATCGTGCGGTGGAGGTTGAAAGTCATGAACGGATCCTTGTTTTTTATTGGAGGGGGAATCTCATACCCTACCTGACAAGCATCGCTTTATTCATCCTCAAACCGACCTGACCCAACTCCCCTGCACCGACCTCACCCGGTTGCGCCCACTGCTCTTGGCCTCATACAACGCCTGATCCGCATCACTGAGCCAACTGGTCGCATCGCCGTGGGACGGTTGATACGGCGCCAGGCCGATGCTCAGGCTGGCGCGCAGGGTCGGGTCCTGGGCATAACCCAGGGAGCTGAAGCGATCGCGCAAGGCATCCATCACCTCCGTGGCGCGGCCCAGGGGCATGTCCGGCAGGATCACGCAGAACTCATCGCCGCCATAACGCCCCGCCAGGTCGGTGGCGCGCAGGTTCTGGCGCAGGACTTTGCTCAATTGGCGCAACACGATATCGCCGGTGACATGACCGTAGGTGTCGTTGATGATCTTGAAATGGTCGATATCGATCAACGCAATCGCGGCGCTTTGCTGGCCGCCGCGGCAGCGCTGGAATTCGAGCTCCAGATGGTCTTTCCAGGCGCCGTGGTTGAGCAGCCCGGACAGGCTGTCGGTGCGGCTCAGGGCCAGTAGTTCGCGCTTGTGCCGGGCCAGGGTGATGGCCTGGCGATAGCAGATCCAGCCCAGCGCCAACGGATAGAGCATCAGGATCGGCAAGCAGGCGTAGAGTTGGGTCGAGGTGGTCAGGGCGATATAGGCCGGGGCGAATATCAGCATCGCCACACCAACGCCCAACGCCTGGGCCACCCAGCCCAGCAGCATAAACCGCGGCCCGCCGATGGCGACGTTGTTCATGGTCATCATCGACAGTGTGGTGACACTGGGCAGCGGGTTGAAGTGCATGGCACCGACCCAGAAACCGCCACAAAACGAGTCAAACAATAAATTGCGGCGTTCAGTGCGCAGGGAGTTTGCGGCACGGCGTGAGCATTGGTAGGCCACGTGCGGCCAGACGAAAGCGTTGATCAACATCCACGCCCAGACCCATTTTGGCGGGTCCAGTGGGTACATACCGGCGACCACACACACAAACCCGAGCGTCAGCCCCAGGGCCCGCGATTTGTACAGGCGTTTGGCGAGCGGAAGTCCTTTCCCTCCTGCGGCTGGCATGATCTGGCTGATCCTGGATGAATGCTGGAAGTCTATCAGGGCAACGGCAAATAGCCACTACCGCTCAGAGGCTTATCCCGCGTGCAGGCCGCAGTGCCAACGACTTGGCGCCATTTCCTACTGGGAGAACCCACGCGCCAGCAGCATCGCCACGGCCAGCAGCAGCACTGCCGTGACCTTCTGCAACAGCACACGCTTGCGCGGCGACTCCAGCACATGCTTGATCCGTTGGCCGAAATAGCAATACAGGCAGCCACTGGCGAACTGCAGGATCAGGAATGTCAGGCCAAGGATGGCAATGTCGCCCACGGCGCTGTCCTGGCCCACGGCGGCAAATTGCGGGAACACCGCGCTGAACAAAATAATGGCCTTGGGGTTGGACAACCCGGTCAGCAGGCCCTTGCCGAACAGGCCACGGCGCGTCTGCGGTGCTTGCCCGGCAGTGCTGATCTGCACGCCGCTGCTGGTCCACTGCTTGTAGGCCAGGTAGAGGATGTAGGCCACGCCCACCAGTTGGATGCCTTGGGTAATCAGCGGGTAGCCCCTGATCAACTCGGAAAAACCCACGGCAAAGATCAGGATCGAAATCAGGTACGACACGCTGGCGCCAAACTGCGCCGGCAGCGAATGGCGCAAGCCGTCCTTCAGGCCAAGGCTCAATAGCAGCAAGGTCATGGGCCCGGGGCTGAAGGCCAACGTGCTGCACAGCAGCAGGAAGTACAGGAAGGATGACAGCGTCAGGGCGGTGACCATGGTGGGTAATTTCACGACAGGGGGGAATGTTGTGCAGTCTAGGGCGCGGACTCGACGGCGGGCAGGTAAACTCTGCGGTTATTCACGCAGACTTTACCGGTAAAGTGACCGGCAAACATCAGGACGTCGCGATGCCCCTTCCGCAGATACGCTTCCATGACCAAGGCCCCAAGGTCCAGCAAATCGTCGAGGCCTTTGCCCGTGCCATTGAGCAGGGCGAACTGGCCGCCGGCAGCAAACTGCCTTCCGTGCGTGAATTGGGCGAGCAACTGGGCGTCGGCAAATTCACGGTCAATGAAGCCCTCGACCGTCTGCGCGGCCAGCACCTGCTGACCTCGCGCCAGGGCCGTGGGCATTTTGTTGCCCAGCGCCAGGCACAGCCGTCGTCCAGCAACTGGGTCGACCTGCTGCCCCAGGATCTGCTCAGTGTCCTGCGCAGGCCCATGCTCATCGGCCAAGGCGAACTGCGCCCCGGTGGTGGTCACCTGCCTGAAGACTGGCTCAACTGCGAAGCCATGCGCCAGGCCATGCGCAGTGTGGTGCGGGCGCCGTCGCTGCGCATAGCCGGCATGGGCACCCCGGCGGGTTTCCTGCCGTTGCGCCAGGCCCTGCAGCAAAAACTGCAGGGCGATGGCCTGGCGGTACCGGTGGAACAGATCATCACCACGCCCAGCACCCTGCAGGGGCTGGATATGTTGATGCGTTTGCTGGCCCGCCCCGGCGATACAGTGCTGCTGGATGCGCCGTGTTACTTCAACTTCCACGCCAACCTGGCACTGCATGGAGTCAAGGTGGTGACGCTGCCACGGGGCCCGGACGGTTTCGACTTGGCCGCCCTGGAACAATTGCTGATCTTCGAGCAGCCCAGCCTGTATCTGACCACCGGTATTTTGCACAACCCCACCGGCCATTCCTTCAGCGCCGCCCAGGCCTTTGGGCTGTTGCAACTGATGCGCCAATACCACTGCCATATCATCGAGGATGACCTCTACGGCGACCTGCACCCCAACCCGCCGCCACGCCTGGCAGCACTCGCCGGCCTGGACCAGGTGACCTACCTGTCGGGCTTCTCGAAAACCCTCAGCGCCAATACCCGCGTCAGCTATGTGGTGGCTGCGCCGCAATTGGCGGCCAACCTGACCAATATGAAACTGATGAGCGGCGGTGTGACGTCAGAGTTGTTCGAGCAGATTGTCTATCGCTTGCTCAATGAGGGCAGCTATGCCCGGCACCGCAAGCGTATGGCCCAGCGATTGCTCGAAGCCGGCGCACGGGTGGAGCAGTGGCTGCGCCGTTGTGGCTGTGAACTGCCCATCGCCTATACGGCCGGGATGTTTATCTGGGCGCGCCTGCCGGCTGGGGTCAATGGTGAGCAACTGGCCGAGGCAGGGCTCAAGCGCGGCATGGTGTTGGCGCCGGGGGCGTTGTTTGGATATGAGCCAGGGCTACGGGATTTCATGCGGTTTAACGTGGCGCATTGTGATGACCCGCAGGTGTGGGCGGCGGTCGAGCAATTGTTGCGCTGATCCATTGTGGGAGCGGGCAAGCCCTAATGCCAGTCAGTTAAACGGATTCTGCTTTCTGTAGGAGCGAGGGGGACGCCTAGTTCTTGCTCGCGAAGGACGTCAACGATAACGCGTGTTTGCTAGATAAACGCGGCGCTCTCAAGTTCTTCGCGAGCAAGAACTAGGCGTCCCCCTCGCTCCTACAAAAAAACCTTAACTGACTGGCATTAGGGTAAGCCCGCTCCCACAGTCGTGGCCGTTGAGTGCACACAAAAACGCAACACTGCACCGCCTCGATTGTGATGGTCGATACCCCGGCAGGTTTATATAGTCCAGATCAACAGCCACCCGCCATGAGCCCCAAGGCCCATCACCAGGAAGCGCTCAATGACCGATCTTCACGACCTCACGGCCGCCCAGTTGCTGGAGCAATTCTCCAGCCGCCAGCTCTCCCCCATCGACTACTACGACCATCTGCTGGCCCACATCGACCGCTGGGAGCCGAAGATCCGCGCCCTGTATGCCTTCGACCCAGAGCAGGTGCGCCAGCAAGCCCAGGCCTCCACCGAGCGCTGGAACAAAGGCCAGCCCAACGGTGTGCTCGATGGCGTGCCCGTGACCATCAAGGAATTGGTCGCCACCGAAGGCACGCCGATTCCCCTCGGCAGCGCCGCCACCCGCCTGACCCCGGCCCTCCGGGACGCACCACCCGCCGCACGGATGCGTGAAGCCGGGGCGATTGTGCTGGCCAAGACCACTGTCCCGGATTTCGGCATGCTCTCCTCCGGCCTGTCGAGTTTCCATGGCATCACGCGCAACCCGTGGAACACCGCCAACAATACCGGCGGTTCCAGCTCAGGCGCCGCCGCTGCCGCCGCCGCCGGTTACGGCCCACTGCATATCGGCACCGATATCGGCGGTTCGGTGCGCCTGCCCGCCGCCTGGTGCGGCCTGGTGGGGTTCAAGCCGACCCTGGGGCGTATCCCGATTGATCCGTACTACACCGGCCGCACCGCCGGGCCCATGACCCGCACGGTCGATGACTGCGTATTGATGATGCAGCACCTGGCCCGCCCCGATGCCCGCGACGCCACCAGCCTGCCGCCTCTCACCCGCGAGTGGAGCAACCAGCCGCTGTCGGTCAAGGGCTTGCGCGTAGGCCTGATGCTGGAGCCCGGTGCAGGCCTGCAACCGGAAGGCTTCGTATGTGAAGCAGTCGAGCAAGCCGCGCGACTGTTCGAAGCCCATGGTGCCAAGGTCACGCTGATCCCGCCGATCATGGACCGCGCCCAACTCGACGGCCTCGACCAGTTCTGGCGCGCCCGGCAATGGGGCGACTTGTCGGCCTTGAGCAGCGAGCAGTTCGATAAGGTCTTGCCGTACATCCGCGACTGGGCCGCGCCCGGTGCCGACATCAGCGGTGTACAGGCGGTGCAGGGTTTCAACCAGACCTTTGAAATGCGCCGCCGTGCTGCCCAGGCCTTCAGCGACCTCGACCTGATCCTGTCACCGACCAACCAGGTCAATGCATTCCCAGCGCAATGGCCGTCACCGAGCAATGATCCGCAACTGCCGTTCGAACACATCGTGTTCACCGTGCCCTGGAACATGGGCGAGCAACCGGCGCTGTCGATCAACTGTGGTTTCGCCGCCGATGGCATGCCCATCGGCCTGCAGATGATCGCACCCCGTTTCGCCGATATCTGGCTGCTGCAAATCGCAAAAACCTATGAGAGCTGGCGTGGCGCAATCCACCAATGGCCGAACCCGATCTGACCTTGACGCTGTAACTGAACTGCCCACCCACACGCCCGTTCCCAGGCCCCAAGGCCGGGGCCTGGGCGACCTATAACTAAAACCGAGGGGCTGGTATGCACACTGAACAATTGACTCGCGAGGGTCCCGAGCACACACCTGAAACGCCATCGCCGGACGCCGGCCGCAAGAGCATCTTCGCCGTGGTGCTGGGCAATGCGGTGGAGTTTTTCGACTTTGGGGTCTACGCGACATTCGCGGTGATGATCGGCCACACGTTTTTCCCGTCCGACAGCGCCTTCGTCAGCTTGATGCTTTCAGTCACCGCCTTCGGCATCGGTTTTATCGTACGGCCCCTGGGCGCGGTGCTGATTGGCGCCTACGCCGACCGCGTCGGACGCAAGCCGGCGATGTTGCTGACCCTGGTGATGATGGCGGTGGGCACCGGCAGTATTGCGATATTGCCTGGCTACGAGACCATCGGGATTGCCGCACCGATCCTGCTGGTGGTCACACGCATGATCCAGGGCCTGGCCTGGGGCGGTGAAGCGGGCCCCGCCACCACCTACATCCTCGAAGCCGCTCCACCGCACAAGCGTGGCACCTATGCCTGCTGGCAAGTGGTAGCCCAGGGCGTCGCTGCCATGGCGGCCGGGCTGGTGGGTTATACCCTGACCAAAGTGATGTCCCCCGAAGACCTCAACAGCTGGGGCTGGCGCGTGCCGTTCGTGTTCGGCCTGCTGGTATTGCCGATTGGTATCTATATCCGCCGCAACCTGGCCGAGACCTTCCACGGCCAAGGCGAAACCACCAGCACGGGCGACCTGGTGCGCGAAGTCTGCGGCAAGCATCGGCGTGCCCTGGTCCTGGGTTTGCTGATTCTCTCGGGTAGCACCATCACCCAGTACTTCCTCAACTACATGACCACCTTTGCCCTCACCGAGCTGAAGTTACCCACCAGCATCTCCATGCTCTCGACCCTGGTGGCCGGCGCCGCCATGGCGGTGTGTGCCATTGCCGGTGGCATGTTGTGCGACCGCTTCGGGCGCCGCGCAATCCTGATGACGCCACGGGTAGTGCTGTTGCTGATCCTGTTCCCGGCGCTGCAATTGATGACCGAACACCCCAGCCCCTCGACCTTCCTCCTGACCCTGGCAGTGCTGTCCGGCCTGCATGGCATGAGTGGCGCGGCGTTGATCGTGTTGCTGGTAGAGAGCTTTCCCAAGTCCGTGCGTTCCACCGGGTTCTCGATTGTCTACGCCTTCGGTGTGGCGGCATTTGGCGGCACCGCGCAGATCATCATCACCTGGCTGATCGGCACCACGGGCGACCCGATGTCACCGGTCTGGTACCTGTTGATCGCCAACCTGGTGTGCCTCACCGCCGCCTGGTTCGCCAAGGAAACCCGGCCCGTGCTCCCCGGCTCGCAGAAGCCCCGGTTCGCAGAACAATGCGTATAGGCCCTCCTTTGTAGGAGCGAGCTTGCTCGCGAAGATCGTCAACGATAACGCGCGCATTCTGGATGCACGCGGCGGTCTGCGGTTTTTCGCGAGCAAGCTCGCGCCTACAGTTCCTTTTTTGTGTGGGGATTGACCATGTATCCACGTCTTTTCCTGGCCGCCACCCTGGCGGCCGGCACCCAGGCTTATGCGCAAGAAAACGCCCAGGCCAGCGCTCCCGGTTTTATCGAGGGCAGCAGCCTGGACCTGAACCTGCGTCACTACTATTCCAACCAGCACACCCAGCGCAGTACCTACCTGAGCATCAAGAAACCCGGCGGCATCGAACGCACCCGCGTGCGTGAAACCTGGGTACAGACCGCCATGCTCAAGTACAGCTCCGGCTATACCCAAGGTGTGATCGGCGTGGGTGTGGATGTGGGGGTGTTCAGTGCCGTCAACCTGCAACGCGGGCATGGCAAGGTGGCCAATGGCGGCGACCGCGTGCTGGTGGACAGCGACGGCGACGCGATCCCGACCTGGAGCCGGCTGGGGGTGGGCGATGTGCGGTTTCGCCTGTCCAACACCGAGCTCAAGGCCGGGCGCTTGATGACCGAAAACCCGATCCTGCGCTACAAGGACAACCGCGCCCTGCCCTCAAGCTTCCAGGGCGTGGGCCTGTACAGCAACGAACTGGACTGGCTGTCGATCCAGGGCGGCAGCTTCGACCGCGCAATCCCACGTACCGGTACCGGCGCCGAGCGCCTGACCACCACCTTCGGCAACCGCGCCTACAGCGGCGCGCGCATCAGCTATCTGGGGGCCACGTTCAAGCCCGGCCATGGCCTGGAAGCCAGCCTCTACGGCTCGCGTTTCGAGGACATGTGGGACCAGTATTACCTGGGGTTGACCCATCGCGTCGGCGACAAAAATGCGCTCGCCCTCAAGACCGCCCTGCACTACTACCACACCCAGGATTCCGGCCAGCAGCGCCTGGGCTACATCGACAACGACGCCGCCAGCCTGGCCGTGACCGCCAACCACCAGGCCCACAGCCTGACCCTGGCCTGGCAACAGGTGTTCGGCAACGAGTACTTCGACTATGTGTGGGAGTCCACCGGCAACTACATGGCCAACTCGTTGTATTCGGACTACAACGGCCCCAACGAAAAATCCTGGCAACTGCGCTACGACATTGACCTGGCCGCCTACGGCGTGCCCGGCCTGACGGCGAGCCTGTGGCACGCCAAGGGCTGGGGCATCGACGGCACGCACTACGAGGGTGATCGCAACGGCCACAACACCGGCTACAACGTGCGCGGGCTGGACAACGCCAAGCACAACGAAAACGGCTTGATGCTGGCCTATGTGGTGCAATCCGGGAAACTGAAGAACACCGTGGTGCGCACCATCGTCTACAACCACCGCGCCAGCGGCGGGCAGATTGATGGCAGCTATGACGAATTCAGGATCGTTGGCAACTTTCCCATCAACCTGTTCTGACAACCGCCCGTCGGCACCAGTCAATGCCGACGGGAAATATTCAGAATTCTTACACCCTGCATAAGATTGCTCCGGCATTGGCTCATCGCCGCACTTGGTAAAAAGTCTGCCCCTATGGACGGTTACCCAGGAACGCGGATGAATCCTTTGAAAACAGCAGCGCTTTGCATCATCAGTAGTTTGATGATGCTCTTGAGTTCACCCAGCCACGCCGCGCCGCCGGGTATCGAATGGCTGGTCGATTGCCCGCGCCTGCCCGGGCGGGCCCTGGATCAGGAGGTGGTCGCGCGCACCCAGTGCGGCATTGTCACCGTGCCACTGGACCATCAAGCCCCTGACGCACGCACCTATCGCCTGACCATCACTCGGGTCGGTGCCCGGCAGCCCCTGGAGCGCCGAGGTGTAATCTTCGCCCGCCCCGCCACGCCTCAAGCAGATTTACGCGGAGTCTTTGCGGTGCATCTGGCGACGGTCTGGAAGTACTACAACACTGAGGCGTACCGCACGTTGACGCGTTTCTACGATGTCATCGAGCTAAGCCCACGCAATGGAGCGGCCGACGAACAATCGGCCTGGGACATGGAGTTCGTACGCCTGCAACTGGGGGAGCAACGCATCAGCTTCCTGGGCATCGCCCAAGGCAATTTGCTCGGCGCCGGTTATGCCGCATTGTTTGCCGACCGCGTCGAGCGCATGGTGCTGATCGAGCCCGTCGAAGCCACCGCCCAGGCATTCGAGGCTCTGCCCGCCACCCTGCGGCTCAAGGGCCCGTACCTACAGAGCACAACCACGGATGCCAGCCAGTGCGTGAACCGCTGGGTCGGCACCTACCTGGCCCAGGGCAGGCAGCCGCCATCGTCGACCCGTTGCCTGGCCGACTAGTCCACCAGCGCGCAACGCTGCATCGCGCTGGCGAGCATTTCCTGGCACTTGAGTACCGCCACCGAGCGTGGCCGGTTGCGGTACCCGCACAGGTCGATGCGAATCCGCCCCAGGTGTTCATCGGCAATCGGCACCGCGACGAGGCCATCGCCCAGGTCACGGGCATCGGCATCCACCTGGGGCAGGATCAACACCGCCGCCCGTTGCCGGGCCAGGCTTTTCTGCACTTCCAGAGAGCTGGTGGTGAACACCGGCTGGATCGTCACCCCACGCTTTTTCGCCGCAGCCTCCAGGGCCTGGCGCACACCGTAAGCCGAGTCGGGGATGGCCAGGGGTTGGCCTTCAAGCTCACGCAGTTCAATGCTGTCGCGCTGGGCAAAAGGGTGTTCGGCACTGACCAGCACCCGGTGCCACAGCTCGCATTGCGCGGTGACTTCAACATCGGCCCGCTCCTGCAGATAGAACGCCAGGCCCAGATCGGCCTCACCGCTGCACAGGGCATCCAGGGTGGCCGAGGCGCTGGCGATCACAATATTGAACGTGACCTTGGGATGGGCGCGGTAGAACGCCGCGAGCACCGGCGCCAGAACCGTGGAAACGATACTTTCTGACACATGGATACTGATGTTACCCGCCACCTGGCTTTGCCGGCTGGCGATCACATCGCGCACTTGATCGAGACCACGCAGGGTGCTGGTGACCTGCTCAGCCAGGCACTCACCCTCCACCGTCAGGCGGATGCCACGCGGGCCGCGCTCAATCAGGGCGGCGCCAAAGAAGTGTTCCAGGTGCTCGATCTGCCGACTGACGGCAGTGGGCGTGACGTACAAACGCTCGGCCGCCTTACGCAACGAGGCACAGCGCGCCACCTCGTGAAAATACCGCAAGGCTCGTAATTGCATGGTCGGGTGCTCCTGCACAAAGACTGGACCCAGAAGGGAGGCAATTACTGCGCCAGACTCAATTTTGTGAACGCTCCCACATGGGTTTGAATTGGTCTGGTAGTCAAAAGGTGGTTTACGACCTGTTTTACCTGAAAACGACGCCTGCCGTTGACGCTTCTGCCCAACCCCTATTAAGTGCTATTTATCCGCATTAATACGATAAATTGAAAACCATGCTCAGCCGCCCCCTGCGACGCAAACGCCAGAAGCTTTCCGATGTGATTGTCGAGTCGGTCAAGCGCTCAATCGTCACCGATGCCTTGAAGCCCGGCGACCGCTTGCCCACCGAACGCGAGTTGATGGAAAGCTTCCAGTGCTCCAAGGGCTCGGCCCGCGAGGCGCTCAAGGCCCTGGAAGTCGAAGGGCTGGTCAGCACCCGCACCGGCCCCACCGGTGGCGCCTATCTGAACCAGGCCGGCACTGAGCCTGCCAGCCGTGCTTTGCGCAACTACCTGCACTTCCAGCATCTGGACGGTGAGCAGGTGTATCAACTGCGCAAGGTGATCGAGGTGGAACTGGCAGTGTCGGTGCTGGGCCGCTTGAGCGAAGACGACTATCGTGCCCTGCAAGACAACGTGGATTTTTGCAGCGCTCCGGAAGACAGCGAAGCCGGCCAACGTGAGCAGCGCCTGGCGGAACTGGAGTTCCACAACCTGCTGGCCAGGGCCTGCCCCAACCCGTTGCTGAGTTTCATGGCGCAGTTCCTCAACGACCTGCTGCGCGACCTGGTGGTGTTGAAAAAGGCCTACAAGCCCAAACGCAAGCAGTTCGACGCGGCCAACCTGGACTATCACAAACAACTGCTGAGCGCCTTTCGCGCCGGCGATGAAACGGCCGTGCGCAGCCTGATGCATGAGCACATGTGCGACGCCGAACACCACATGACCGCGCTGGAAGGCCAGGTCAGCCCGCACTTTCTGCTGGAGTTCGATCACTCTTAAACACACCAAAAATCCCTCTGTAGGAGCGAGCTTGCTCGCGAAAATCGTCCCCCCAACGCAACGATTCGCTTGGAATACCTTCGCGAGCAAGCTCGCTCCTACAGTTGACCGTGTACACCCGATAGACCGCTCCACCCAATAAAAGGCCTGCCCACAGGCCGTGCTCCACCGTATCGCCATTGCCACTCCTGCCAATAACTAAACCAGGGAGTCACCCCATGCAGCGTCGTACGTTGTTGAAAGCCAGCCTCACCGCCGCCGCCGCGCTCAGTCTTCCGCTGAGCGTGCGCCACGCATTCGCCGCCGAACCGTTTACCTTTTACGGCCTCAAGTCCATGTCTGGCGCGTTTGCCAGTTATGGCAAATTTGCCGACATGGGTTCACGCCTGGCCGTGGCGCAGTACCCAGACGTGTTGGGGCGCCCGTTGAACTACAAGGTGATCGACACCGAAGGCAACGCCGGCAAGGCGGTACGCAAGGTCCAGGAGGCGATTGGCCAGGACGGTGCGCGGTTCTTCCAGGGCTGCACCCTGTCTTCCTCGGCGCTGGCGGTGGCCAAGGAAGTGGGCAAAGTCGGTGGCGTGTTCATGACCCCGGTGGGCGCCGATGAAGTCACCGGCAAGGACTGCAACAGCGCGACCTTCCGCTGGTCGGTGCCCACCTATGGTGCGATCCGCGAAACCCTGGTGCCGCTGACCAAGCTGCTGCCGGACGCCAAGCGCTGGTACACCATCACGCCGCAGTACGTGTTTGGTGAAGCCCTGCTCGAAGGCGCCAAGACGGTGCTGGCCGAAAACGGCCTGGAACATGTCGGCAACAGCTACCACTCGTTGCAGGAACAGGAGTTCTCCGGTTACCTGACCAACGCCATCGCCGCCAAGCCCGATGTGCTGGTGTTGCTCAACTTCGGCAGCCAGTCGTCCAACACCCTGCGCCAGGCGGTGAACTTCGGCATCAAGGAGCGCATGAAAGTGCTGCTGGTATGGTCCGCCGGCCTCGACCAGTTCCAGGAACTGGGCAGCGATGTGCTCGAAGGCGTGTACCTCGGCGCGCAGTACTGGCACCAGGTCGACACCCCGCTCAATCGCGAACTGGTCAAGCTGACCCAGGCCAAATACGGGATCAACCCCACCTATCCGTTGGCGGCCGACTACATCAGCACCAAGGTCATGCTCGACACCATCAAGGCCACCGGCAGCTTCGACGGCCCCACTGTGGCCAAGGCCATGCAGGGCCTGAGCTACGAGGGCCCGACCGGCAAGGAAACAATCCGTGCCGGCGACCACCAGGTGATCAAGGATTACTACCTGCTGGTGGGCAAGGCCGCAGGCGACATGGCCGACAAGGATGACCTGGCCAAGGTCCTCAGTGCCGGCCAGTCATTCCCACCGGTAGAAGCCACGGGCTGCACGCTCGGCTGATCCGCCCCTTTCACCGGTAATACACGACAGGGCCGTTGACCGCGGCCGTCTGTTGGAGGATTCCTGCATGCTCAATCTTTACCTGTTCCAGATTCTCAACGGCCTGGGCCTGGGGATGATCTACTTCCTGATCGCGGTCGGGCTGACGATCATTTTCGGCCTGTTGAACTTCGTCAACTTTGCTCACGGCGCGTTTTTCCTGCTGGGCGCTTACATCTGCTACACCGCCGTCAGCCTCACCGACAGCTTCTGGCTGGCCCTGCTGATCGCACCGCTGGTGGTGGCCGCGCTGGCGTGGCTGATCGAGCGATTATTGATCCAGCGGATCTATCACCTGCCGCACATGTTCCAGATCCTGGTGACCCTGGGCATCGCGCTGATCATCCAGGAAGCCAGCGTGATGATCTGGGGCCCGGTGGGCAAGAGCGTCGCCGTGCCGGAATTGCTACGCGGGGTGCTGGTGGTCGGCGACTTCGTGTACCCCTACTACCGCCTGTTCCTGATTGTGTTTTCTGCGCTGGTGGGTCTGGGCCTGTGGCTGCTGCTGGAGCGCACGCGCTTTGGCGCCCTGGTGCGGGCCGGCAGTGAGAGCACCGAGACCGTCTCGCTGCTGGGCACCAATATTTTCCGTCTGTTTTCCATGACCTTCGCCCTCGGCGTGGCCCTGGCCGGCATCGCTGGGGTGCTGTTTGCCCCCTTGCGCGGCGCCCAGCCTTTTGTCGGTCCGGAAATCCTCGGTATCGCCTTCGTTGTAGTGGTGATCGGTGGCATGGGCTCGTTCGGCGGCGCCCTGGTGGGTGGCCTGCTGGTGGGCGTGGTGCAAAGCCTGATGACCACACTCTGGCCCCAAGGCGCGAGCCTGATGATCTACGGCGCCATGGCCGTGGTGATTCTGGTGCGCCCTTACGGCTTGTTCGGGAGAGTCTGACATGAGCGAGAAAAATCCCCTGCCGTTTGCCAAGACCCAATCCAAAGCCATGTTGCTGTGGGTGCTGGCGGTGTTGATCGGCCTGCCGTTGATATTGCCTTCGGCGACCCTGGCCACCGAGATCCTGATCTTTGCCCTCGCCGCCCTGGCCTGCAACCTGCTGCTGGGCTACACCGGGCTGCTGTCGTTTGGCCAAGGCATCTTCTTCGGCGCCGGCGCCTATTGCGCAGCCTTGCTGATGATCCACCTGCAACTGGGCCTGTTCAGCGCGCTGCTCGGCGCGGCGCTGGCCGGTGGGTTCCTGGCGTTCCTGGTGGGCGCCCTGGCGATCCGTCGCACCGGTATCTACTTCGTGATGCTGACCCTGGCCTTCAGCCAGATGGCTTACTTCATCGCCTACACCCTGAGCGACTGGACCGGTGGCGACAACGGCCTGCTCAGCGTGCCGCGCCCGGAAATCCGTATTGGTGACACCGTACTGCTGTCCCTGGCCGACGCCCGGGTGTTCTACGGTTTTGTCGCGGTGCTGTTCCTGTTGATCTTCATCGGCGCACGCCGGGTGATTGCCTCGCCGTTCGGCAGCACGCTGATGGCGATCCGCGAAAACGAAACCCGCGCCTCGGCCATCGGCTACGACACCCGCCATTTCAAGATCCTCGTGTTTGTGCTGTCTGGCGCGGTCACCGGGATTGCCGGGGCGCTGTACGCCATGCTCCTGCACTTTGTGCCGCTGTCCAATATCGACCTGGTGATGTCGGAGAACATCCTGATCATGACCATCGTCGGCGGCACCGGCTCGCTGTTCGGCTCGTTGCTGGGGGCCGGGTCCATTGTGCTGCTGGGGGATTTTCTCTCCGACCTGTGGCCGCGCTGGCTGATGCTGCTGGGGGTGATCCTGATCCTGGTGGTGATCTTTATGCGCGGCGGTTTGTGGGGCGGCCTGTCGGCGCTGTTCGAACGTGTACGTGGCAGCCGTAAGGCCACCGCCGTGACCAAGGAGGAGCTGCTATGAGCATCCTGCTGGAAACCAAAGACCTGGAACTGGCCTACGGTGCATTCCGTGCGGTCAACGGTGTCAACCTCAAGGTCGAAGCCGGCACCATCCATACCATCATCGGCCCCAACGGTGCCGGCAAGACCAGCCTGTTTCACTGCCTGACCGGCGAGCGCCAAGCGACTGCAGGCGCGATTCATTTCGACGGCCAGAACCTGATGCGCAAACCGGCCCACAGCCGCGTCGGCCTGGGCATGGCCCGTTCGTTCCAGCTCACCAGCCTGTTCCAGAACCTTAGCGTGCGCGAGAACCTGCGCCTGGCCGCACAGGGCCGCGACGGCGTCCGCGCCCTGAACTTCTGGCGCCGCGTGGACAGTAAGCGCGAACACCTGGAGATGGCCGACCAAGTCCTGGAACGCCTGCAACTCACCGCCCGCGCCGACACCCTGGCCGGCGAACTGTCCCACGGTCAGCAACGGGTGCTGGAGGTGGGCATGTCGATCTGCTCCAGACCCAAGCTGTTGATGCTCGACGAGCCCACCTCGGGGATGGGCATCGACGATATCCCGATCATGACCCAACTGATCAGCGACCTCGGTCGTGACCACACCGTGCTGTTGATCGAGCACAACATGAGCATCGTCATGTCCATCAGCCAGCGCATCACCGTGATGAGCCACGGGCAGATCCTGGTGGAAGGCACGCCGGAATTCGTACGCGCCGACGAGCGCGTGCGCACTGCTTACCTGGGAGAGGCCGCCTGATGCTGACCGTCGACAATATCCATTCCTACTACGACAAGAGCCATGTCCTTGAGGGTGTGTCCCTGACCGTCAACCCCGGCGAACTGGTGACCCTGCTCGGCCGTAACGGCGCCGGCAAGACCACCACCCTGCGTAGCATCCTGGGGATTATCTGCCCGCGCCAGGGGCAGATTCATTTCAACGGCCAGCCGCTGGTGGGGCAGAAAATCTTTGAAATCGCCCGCCAGGGGTTGGCGCTGGTCCCCGAAAACCGCGGGATTTTCCGTTTGCTCACCGTGGAAGAAAACCTGCGCATCGCCGTGCGCAAGACCAGCCGCTGGCAGATGGAAGACGTGTACGCCATGTTCCCGCGTCTCAAGGAGCGGCGCAAAAACGCCGGCCATGCGTTGTCCGGTGGCGAGCAGCAGATGCTCGCCATCGCCCGCGCCCTGCTCAACGACCCCAAGCTGTTGATCCTCGACGAACCCACCGAAGGCCTGGCCCCGGTGATCGTCGACGAACTGGTAAAGATCCTGCGCAAGATCAAGGACGACGGCCTGCCGGTGCTGCTGGTGGAGCAGAACCTGCTGGTCTGCGACAAGCTCGCCGACCGCCACTACGTACTCGAACAGGGCCGCGTGGTCTACGAAGGCAGCGCCGAGGCGTTCCGCGCCGACCCGACTATCAAGAACCGCTACCTGGCCCTGAGTGCCTGACCGGAGTTTGCAAATGAATAGTTTTACGCAACCGCTCAAGAGCAACGCCCCGCTGATCAACCGCGACCGTCTGTGGCAATCCTTGATGGACCTGGCCCAGCTCGGCGCCACGGCCAAGGGCGGCGTGTGCCGCCTGGCCCTGACCGACCTGGATCGCCAGGCCCGCGACCTGTTCGTGCAATGGTGCGAGGCCGCCGGCTGCAGCGTCAGCGTGGATGCCATCGGCAATATCTTCGCGCGCCGCGCCGGACGTAACCCTGACCTGCCACCGGTGATGACCGGCAGCCATATCGACACCCAGCCCACGGGCGGCAAGTTCGATGGCTGCTATGGGGTGATGGCCGGCCTGGAAGTGATCCGCACCCTCAATGACTTGCAGATCGAGACCCAGGCACCGATTGAAGTGGTGGTGTGGACCAACGAGGAAGGCTCGCGCTTCCCGCCGTGCATGATGGGTTCCGGGGTGTTTGCCGGCAAATTCGACTTGCAGGAGACCCTCGACAAGCAGGACGAGCAAGGCCTGTCGGTGGGCGCCGAACTGCAACGCATCGGCTACGCCGGCCCGCGCGCAGTGCTCGGGCATCCGGTGGGCGCCTATTTCGAGGCGCATATCGAACAGGGCCCGGTGCTCGAAGACCAGGCCATCACCCTCGGCGTGGTCATGGGCTGCCTGGGCCAGAAGTGGTTCGACCTGACCTTCACCGGCGTCGAAGCCCACGCCGGCCCGACACCGATGCGCCTGCGCAAGGACGCCCTGGTAGGCGCCGCGCAGGTGGTCAGCGCGGTCAACCGGATTGCCCATGAACAACAACCTCATGCCTGCGGCACCGTCGGCTGCCTGAGCCTGCACCCGGGTTCACGCAACGTGATTCCCGGCCAGGTGCAGATGACCATCGACCTGCGCCATCTGCATGCCGACAAGCTGCAAGCGATGGTCGATGAAGTGCGCGAGGTGATCGAGGCAACGGCCAAGCAGCATGGCCTGCGCTATGAACTGACGCCCACCGCCGACTTCCCGCCGCTGGACTTTCACCCTTCTTGCGTCAACGCCGTGCGCGATGCCGCGAATGTGCTGGGCCTGAGCCATATGGACATTGTCAGCGGCGCCGGGCACGACGCGATCTTTGTCGCCGAACTGGGCCCGGCCGGGATGATCTTTGTGCCGTGCGAAGGCGGCATCAGCCACAACGAAATCGAAAACGCCGCACCGGACGATCTGGCGGCAGGCTGCGCGGTATTGCTGCGGGCCATGGTCAATGCAGCCCGGGGAGGTCACGCGGCATGAGTGATATCGCCAACCTGACGGCCGTGGAACTGCTGGCACGCTACCGGGATAAAAGCCTGTCGCCGGTGGAAGTGACCGAGGACACGTTGCTGCGCATCGAACGCTACAACCCGGTGGTCAACGCGTACTGCCACGTCGACCCCGAGGGTGCCTTGAGCGCAGCACGGGCCTCGCAGCAGCGCTGGCTCAAGGGCCAACCCTGCGGTGCATTGGACGGAGTGCCGGCCTCGATCAAGGACTTGACCCTGACCGTCGGCATGCCCACCCGCAAGGGCTCGCGCACCTCATCCGCTGCCGGGCCGTGGGACGTGGACGCGCCTTTTTCGGCGTTAATGCGCAAGGCCGGCGCGGTGCTGCTGGGCAAGACCACCACCCCGGAATTCGGCTGGAAAGGCGTGACCGACAACCCGCTGTACGGCATCACCCGCAACCCGTGGGACACACGCACCACGGCGGGTGGTTCGTCCGGCGGCGCGGGCGCGGCGGCGGCGCTGAACCTTGGCGTGCTGCACCAGGGCAGCGATGCGGGCGGCTCGATCCGCATTCCCTGCGCGTTTACCGGCACCTTCGGGATCAAGCCGACCTTCGGTTATGTACCGCAATGGCCGGCCAGTTCGATGACCATCCTCTCGCACCTGGGGCCGATGACCCGCACCGTGGAAGATGCCGTGCTGATGCTGCAAACCGTGGCGCAACCGGATGCCAGGGACGGCCTGATCGGCGCACCACGCACCACGCCCTGGCTCACACCGGGCAGTGATCTGAAAGGATTACGCATCGCCTACAGTCCGGACTTTGGCTATGTGAAGGTCGATCCGCAGGTGGCCAAAGTGGTCGCGCAAGCGGTCGCCGGCCTGGTGCAACTGGGGGCACAGGTGGAACAGATCGACCCGGGTTTCAGCGATCCGCTGGAGGTGTTCAACACCTTGTGGTGTGCCGGCGCGGCACGCCTGACCGGGCCACTGACCGGCGCCCAGTGCGCACTGCTCGACCCCGGCCTGCTGCGTATCGCGCAACTAGGCGAACGCCTCAGCCTGGGCGACTACAACGCGGCCCTGGAAGCACGGGCAGCGCTGGTGGCACGCATGGCCGCCTTCCATGAGCACTACGACATACTGGTCTCGCCGATGTTGCCGATCACCGCATTTGACGCCGGGCACAACGTGCCACCGGGCTCCGGTCTGGGTGAATGGATGGAGTGGACGCCGTTCAGCTACCCCTTCAACCTCACCCAGCAACCGGCGGCCTCGGTACCGTGCGGGCTAGCGGCCAATGGGCTGCCGGTGGGGTTGCATGTGGTCGGCGCGCGGTTTGCCGATGAGCAGGTGCTGCGGGTGTGCCAGGCCTATGCCCAGGCATTCCCGACCCAGCACTTGCAAGAACCCCGGACACCCAGCTGAAACCTGCCTCGCAGGAATCGGCTTGACGATTCCTGCGAGGCAGCGCTGTTGGCTTATTGTTTTATATCAGGCCCTTCTAGAGACTGCTTACTATCAATCTTGAGTAAGAAGTCGGCACGACGATCTCCGTCCAGATCAATCTGCAGCGTGGCCTGCTGGCGTTGATAGTCGTAGCCCAAGATGGCCTGTCGGCCTTCACCGGTAAACTGGCGGGTAAACGTCATGCGTTTTTTCGCTATGTCACGTCTCGGAATTGATTCGGCGCCATACAACCGTGCGGCTGGCAAAGGGAGAAATACTAAACGTTGCTGAAGTCGACATATTACGTCTCCTTTTCACTGGTTCAGTGAAATCATGAGAAACGCCATGTGATCTGGTACTTGGAAAGCGTTAGATGCCTGTGATATTAGAAACAGACACTTAGAAGCTCAGCCGCTTTAGGGTCGATCTAATGCCCTATCTGGTCAGAGCAGACAAGGTGATTGAGTTTCTGATTAGCACAGAGGACAGCAGATGGAGCTTGTGTGGGCTACTGAGGAATTTGTAATTGCTGGGCAAGGCTATAAGTAGGCTCATCACAAAAGCCGCTGGAAGCGCGAGCACAAGCCTGTTGGGGAAATCGAACTGTCTGCCGACTACCGGTGCCACGAAAATGGCAACATAAAAAACCACCTTCCCAAAGTAATCCCGTATCCACCATCCTCTCGTGTTTCGACGGCCAATCCTCAGAAGCACCCAAAAAAGTCCGAAAATCATAGCTGTAGCCAGAACCGTCGCAATCATGCTTGCCTCTAATTTCCGTTATTGGGCCAGACGATAGAATAAGTTGGGTGAAGGCTCAATTATCAGGGCGTCATCCTTCGTTGAATAAAAAATCTTGGGGCCGATCCCTGTCTTCGCGTTTAAGTAACCATCTGCTATCTCACCGACACTCACCCCGAGCACAACGTTGTTTTTTGCGTATAGCTCCTTAACGGTAAAGTGGCGGCCGTCTTGATCGATGACCAACTTCAATCCGCCGCCGCTGCGCTCATTGGTCCACTCACCAACGTATTTGCTTACACCATTGGAGGTTTCAGTAGGATCAGAGCAGCCCACCAAGGTAAGCATGAGCGTAAAGCCCAGCAAAGTAAGCTTCATATCGATTTCCCCTTCACTTGGGATTGGTAGTAAAACCCTTGTTTAAACCGCTATCGGCTCACGTTGCCTGAGCGCACGTCGAGGTACAGGCGATTAGCTTTGGTCATACCGCCGCAGTACATGAAATACATACCCTGACCTTTGTCGGGGGATGCCATCCATCCACCGATCTCCTCGAAGTCAGCAGCGGTACAAGCACCCTTTTCGATGAGCTCACGGGCTGCTTTCGCAAACTGTGATCGGTAGAGGCGATAATCGTCCGAGTTTTTGATCAGCACATCGTCACCGGTTGCCCCCTCTCCTGGATCTGCAGGTCTGTCTTTTGTAAGCGACTTTTTAGAGACCCACTCTGCGAACATCCCATTTTTAATGCCATTACTCTCGACGCATGCTGAGTTACCGTTGTCGACGTATGCACTGGTACCACCCGAGCAAGAGGCCGAGTAGGATTTCGATACTCGGACCCAGGATCCTTTTGTCTCGAAAACCTCGACGCCTTCGCGAAACATTAGCTTCCCAACAACGCCACATTTATCGGACGGGCAGGTATGCCGCGCCACTCGGTCGTTCGAAACCCAGAGACTTGGTTCTGCAACAGCAATGTTAGCGGTCATCAATATGGCCACGGCAGTGAGCAAGGTAGGTAATTCCGTGTAACGCCGCATTCCGGATGCTATAGCCATGTCGTTTTTCCTTCGCTCGTAGCTGCATTGGCAAAGCGCTCAATGACTGTCCCCGACCAGCTTGATTGGGCAATGAACGCTTTCCGATGCAGCCCCGTAGGGCTGTTCGGCTTACCTGGGCATTATCTGGATCGTTTAGTCGTAGCTAGCTAGTAGGTCGTCATATGCTTCGATCATGCAGTGAGCCTCTTGCCACTTGTTGTGCATTGAAAGCAGCACCTCTAGAACATGAGCTCCTGTCCTCATGGCTTTCCCAATACCCCAAAGCAGGTAATCCAGGGTTACCACAGTATTACCAACCTCAAAGGCGTAGGTGTTATTGATTGGCGCATGGTTCGGAAATTTCTGATTAGCGCGGTCAACAGCTTCAGCTAGTAGGGGGCTCTTATGCATCAGCGAAAAATGCTGATGAGCTTTATTCTGTTTAGAAAGATCCTCTAAAGCATGCTTCATGACAGCCAGTTCGCTCCTTAGAGCTTCCATCTCAGCGTCTTCGGGTTTTTCTACCGGCGTTGCGGGGCCAAGGGCGCGAAGTAAAAGATCAAACATTGGTTTGTAAGAAGTGGGATCGGTGAAGTCAGCGTAAAATTTTCCTTTCAGAAAACCTGGCAACGCCACTTTTTGCACCAACAGAGGGAGAACAACCACTCTGCGCTCTTCGATCTCCCGGTTTGACGCGATTTCCAGTTCCCTCTGCACCCAAGCGCTACCAATTGAGTGTTCACTGAGGACCGCTGCCACAAAATCTACTTCATCGAGACCTTCACGAATTTTCCCTATGAGGGAGTCACCGATGTTTATTTCGGCTTCATCGACCCAAACAGAATGACCCGCTTGGCGAAGATCGCTCGCGAGACGCCTTGTAAAAGGTTTGTCCGCATGGTTATGACTTAGAAACACCTTACTCATCGTCTAACCTCCATCAAATGACTCTCCGAACTATGTCACCTAGCAACGCAGGATCTTGTAGGAGGTTATGCATTTTGAGGGGGAAGCGAAAGCGATTGCTCGCTCCCCCTTGCTAAAACGCATTTTGCACGCTCCACAGTCAGCAGGCGTGTGGATTATCTCCTGCGGATTTTTTCTGTTCCTTTGACCCAGCCGGATAAATCGGCGTACTCATTTGCTGATCTATTAATCCAGAGTTGCCTTCTCGTGGAGTTACTTACCAAGGCAAGATCGGCATATGGGTATAACCCTAGGTACTCCTCACCCTTAAATTCACTTTGAGCGTACTGGGTGACCGGAAGAATACCCACTGAGCCTCTCAGTGCATCGAAGTAACCGAGCTCCCAAGGCATCCAGCGAGATGTAGCCGAGTGACGGCTGTAAACGTACAAAAGCGATTTTGATGACTTCATGCGCATCCGCAGAGTTTCAGCTGTCTCAGGTGTGACGTGATCTGGGGAAAGCTGAGGATCATCGACTTTATCAATATAGACGCTCAAGTTTGCGTCTTCCAGATACCCTTTTATTCCGAATATGATGTTGTCGGGCTCGTTGGAGGAGTGACTCAGGAAAACGTCATACGTTTGCGTGCTTGCGGTGGCCTTAAATAAATTCCTTGCCCGACTGACTGAGTGTGAGCGGGAAATAACTTCTGCTTCCGTGAGTAGTGACATATTGCGCTCTAGTCTCTCAGTGCTTCGACCCGGTTATCGGTATGAATATTCATCAGCCCCCGAATAACCAAAACAATTGCTTGGTCTATGTGAGGGGTATTGGCAAGTGCCGTATTTTCTTCAGTAGTAAGCCCGTTCCTCAGGTCTTCAAGTTGGTACTGTTTAAATTCGTCTGAATACGGCCAGCATGGGAATGATGCATCGAACTGGTTATCAACACCCATCAAATCTAGAATCTCTCTTGTACATCCACCGAATCCGCCTAGCAGATATACAGGCTTATGGCTCTGCAGAGATATAAGTACCTCCTCCGCTATACCTGGCATACTGCCGTTGAATTTCGATGTTTTTCCCCCGAGGACTATCCTAGCTGTCGACTCGGCGGTAATTATTCTCCGCATGGCGGTTAGCCCTGAAGACCAATCAAAAGTTGAGCTGCGCATCAGAGAGCTAGCGTCCTTAAGCGATAATGGATTGCATTGCTCGTCAATTATTTTTATCTCGGCCGTTCCTTCCATTTCGCCGCTCAAAGCAAAAAGATCGTCGATATTGGAGTTCATGAAGACTGGCCAGGCAAGGTAATTGATTACACTTGCCAGGTTCTTGTTGTCACATGAGTCTTTTCGATATCTACAGACGAGTTCGTACAGTATCCTGGTGAAACCATGAGTTCGTAGGTCACCTCCATAAGTAACCGTTGCCCCCAAAGCTAGCATGTGACGTGCTGCCTCACACATCGCATCCACCAAATGCGCATGACTTAGACCCAGGGCTGGCATGCTTTCGCTTTCCGATATCGAAATTGAAATCTTTGAGCCGTCGAGTACTTCTTTATAACTCATCTGGTAGCCCCCGCTTTCCATTCAGCTAGGCTCCTAAGCTGCACATTTGGCGAAACCCTATTGATGAGTCGTTCCTCCTCCGTGCTCAATGGAGGATCTGGGTAAATAAGTATAGTTTCTTTAGAGTCAACCTCGGCCTGCTCGCCCCCCTGAGGAATGGACGATAGAGAAATCAACTCCGGCGGGCGTGGGATGAGGAATGCTTTTCTAGGTAGCTGTTTCTTTATTTCATGTGTCTGACAACGCCACAGAAAATCCTTCAAAACCTCATCGAGGAGCCTACTTATGACAATATCTATTCGAGAAACATCTGTCGGGTCGTAACCGAGACGAACTACCGGTACATTCCCCATGTAAGGAAAACCTCTTTCGTCCATATTGTTTATGCTGTTGGCGACTACGAGGGGAATGTTCCAGATTTTGGCCTCAATGATTTCTTTTCGACACCACTCTCTTGATGAATAGGAGTCTGTGTGAATCGCGACCATTGCGCTGATACGTATTTGTTCCAGCAGTACTTCGTCAAACCTCAGGCCTGCCGGGATGTCATTTACATCAAAAAATGAGGATAATCCATGCCCTTCATAGATCCTCATTCTTATAGCTGTGGCAATTTCGATTCCGTCCTCATCATGTTTTGAATGGCTCAAGAAGATTTGTACTTTTTTTAAGTAGTCTTGTAGGTTTTTGTGGGATGGGCTCTCAAGTTGAGCCAAGTGGTGCCTGAGCATTCGGCAGAACTCATAGGTGAGTTCGCTTATTAGGCGCGTTATTCTTTCCGCGTCATCACCCTTCCATAAATCCCATCTAAGCGCCTGCTCTTTCAAGCTTGCTCTTTGCAATGTTGCTTTGTTGAAAGATACAGGAAATAGGAGGTTGTTAAATCCAGTTTTGTTGGATTCACCTGTTTTTAATGAGAGAGTATTGAGGTAGTCAACCCAGTCTTGCGATTCGCACAAGTTATCGTCGAGGAGTGCAATGATTGCGGACGCTTCAGAGTCTTCAGGGGTTACCGATATGGGGGTATCACTACCCGGCATACAGACACTACGGAATACCACCGGAATGCCTGCGCCCCCTACAATATTTCTGTATAGATCGCGCCGAAAATGTTGCATCATAGTTCCGGCAACTTTTTCCCCTAACTCAAAGCTAGGATGCCATACGACATAGATCACAAAAAAAGGCTTTGCGAGATCGTTCTCTTTTGCCTCACCCATTGCGCTGCTTCTTTTCGCGGCTGTTGACTATGAGGGATTTGTATTTGGATTTGGCCTCGGCGACGTATTTTTCCAAAGATTCTGGTGATGCAGTGGCGTTTTCCCAGCTTGTAAAAACCGCATAACCACTTTGGACGTTGTCATGTAGTCTGCCCGGCACACTAATGCGATTTTCAGTTCGCGGTGCTGATGGGAGATAGATCCCAAGGATCGCGTGTTCCTTATCAAGTGTTGCCTTAATTTCCCAGTCGATATACTTCCTTTGATACGTTTCAGCACCAATTAGTACTACGGTACAGGAAGTGCCTGTTATATATTCTTCGCGAATCCGTCGAAGTACATAGTCAACGTCGTCGCTGTCTATTTCGCTGTCCAATGATGCGTCGTGTATCGATTCGTAGGTATCATGAAACTTTGTCGAGAATGCATCGTAATATTTTTGATCTAATTTGTGATGATAGCTCACGAAAATTTTGTGCTTGACTGGCTTTTCCAGAGACTTAAGAAGTTCTTGAAGATTCATTGATATTTCGGTCCTTGAGATTTTTGTAGATACCCCGACGCACAGAGTAGTGCCGGGTGGCTATTTAATATCAAAGCCTGGATAGGTAGTGCAATCTCTTTCCGCAGGATTCTCGCGCGGAATTTTGAGGATTGACACCTGCGCCATCTCTGTAGGCCACCGAAGGGGCAATACCTGAGTGATATTGAGCAGGAATCGTCAATCTAGACCCACAAGATGACTGTCAATGTTTTTTGCGAGGATGCCTGAAAGCGGCATCCTTTCTGACCCAAGCTTGTCAAGCTTTGAGGCCGCAATGGATACCAAGCACGTGGTGCAGATTGATGCCTAGGCGCTTCAATTTCACTGCCAGAGTGAATGCGCCTGCCCTCGATCCCAGCGAGAGTGAACAAACGGGCATGCAACGAGCTGATTCGCGCTGTAGTACGCCTTGCCATCCCGACGCTGTGCGCTGGTTTTTAATCCTTCACACGAGATTCGGGATCGAGACCACGGAAAGACCAACTGGCACTTGGGGTGCATTACCCCCGAACATAAGTGGCCGTCATGGCCTAACATCCACTTCAGACGAGCTCAAAATGAGAGGTTACGATGGAATTGCACTTGTGCAGATTGGCAGTCACTCACTCGTTACGCACGTAAAAAACATGAAAAAAGTTAAATTAGGTAAGTGACTGATTTATGGAAGATAAAACACATGTAACAGTTAGCAAGGCTCCGGAACATCTGGATGAGTCCACCCAGGCACGCCCCAAACTAGCGCTGCACAACGTGAGTCGGCATAGGTCTTTCCTTAACTCGCAAGTACACCTGGCACCCTCACGCGCGGAGCGTGAGCAACGCATTCATCGAGGATGCCCGTGTTATCGTTCACACTTTCGCGAGCACACTCGCTCCTGCCCCGGGACCGACATGGACATCGAACTGGCACGCACCTTCCTGGAAATCACCCGCTGCGGCAGCCTGGCCGCAGCCGCCGAGAAACTGCACGTCACCCAGACCGCCATTACCGCACGGGTGCAGAAGCTCGAAAGCCAGCTCGACAGCACGCTGTTTGTGCGCAACCGCGCCGGGGCGCGGCTGACCGCCGATGGTGAGGCGTTCGTGGTGTATGCCAATCAACTGGTGCAGACCTGGGAGGCCGCGCGCCGCGACCTGCCGCTGCCCGAGGGCTATCGCAATGTGTTGCATATCGGCGGCGAAGTCAGCCTGTGCAACCCGCTGATGCTCGGTTGGGCCAAGGCCCTGCGCGAGCACATCCCCAGCCATGCCCTGCGCACCGAAGTGCGTGACGGTGAATACCTGTTGCGCCAGCTGGAACTGGGCGTGCTGGACGCCGCGCTGGTGTTCCAGCCGCAGTACTGGCCGGGGCTGCAGGTAGAGCAGGTGCTGGAAGAAAAACTGATCCTGGTACGCCTGGCCGCCCGCCCCGATCCCTATGTGTATATCGACTGGGGCCCGGGCTTTCGCCAGCAACATGACGCCGCCCTGCCCGACAAGGCCCGCGCCGCCGTGAATTTCAACCTCGGGCCGCTGGCCCTGCAGTACATACTGGAGAATGGTGGCAGCGGCTATTTCCGCACACGGGTGGTGCAGAGCTACCTCGCCAGCGGTGTGATGGAGCGCGTGCCCAAGGCCCCGGAGTTCAGTTTCCCGACCTACCTGGTGTACTCGCGCGAACGTGATTCGGCGATCCTGCAGCAGGCTCTGGTGCTGCTGCGCGCAGTCGTCAAGGCCGAGAGCGATTGGTCTCAGCGCTGGGATCCGGTGCTTTGAACCGGTGCCCATGTTAGCCTCCTGATGTTTTCTCCTGGTCTCCCCTGTCGATGAACAAGAAAAAATCCGTCACCATCAGCGACATCGCCAAACGGGTCGGCATGACCACCATCACGGTGTCCCGGGCGCTGAGCAAACCTGACCTGGTCAAACCCGCCACCCTGGCGCGGATCCTCGAAGTCGCGCGCGAGCTTGACTACGTGCCCAACACCTTCGCCCGTGGGCTCAAGCGCAGCGAAAGCCTGATCATCGGGGTGATCACCGCCTCGGTGGACAACCCGTTCTACAGCGAGATGATCAAGGCGATTTCCCGCGAGGCAAAAAAGCACGGCTACACCATCATGCTGGTGGACACCGACGAGCTTGAAGAGCTGGAAAGCAAGGCTGTGGATACGCTGCTGGGCTACCGTGTGGCGGGGATTATCTTGTCACCGGTCTCCGACGAGCCCGACTACCAGCCCGATTACCTGGAACGCCTGGGCAATGGCAAGACCCCGGTAGTGCTGCTCGATCGCACGATCCACGACAGCCCGTTCAGCCGTGTGGTGCTGGACAATTACCACAGTGGAATCGAGGCAGCGCAGTACCTGTTGCGCCAGAACCCGGCGCTCAAGCGCTTGTTGGTGCTGACCGGGCCCGAGCATTCACGGATCACCGTGGAGCGCCTCAAGGGCCTGCGCGAAGTGCTGGTCAGCCACCCCCAGGTGCACGTCGAAGTGTGCGCCGGCGACTACACCCTGATGCCCTCCTACCTGCACACCCTCGACTACCTGGCCGCGCACACCGCACCGGATGCGATCATGGGTTTCAACCAATTGATCACCCTCGGCGCCTTGCGCGCCTTGCGCATGCACAACATCCCCCACGACAGCCTGACCATCTGCGGCATCGACCGCCTGCCCTTCGCCGATATCTTCGGCGTGCCGATTGCCTGCGTGGCCCACGATGCTTCGCTGGCCGGCAGCAGGGCGGTGCGCCTGCTGCTCGACCGCCTGCAAGACCCGTACAAACCCCGAGACAAGGTGGTGATTGCCGGCACTCTGGAGAACGGCTAGCGGCTGGTGTAGCCACCATCGATTGGCAGGCTGACACCGCTGATCATGCTCGCCGCCGCGCTCAACAGAAACAGCACCGGCAACGCCACTTCGTGCGGCTGGGCGAAACGTCCCAAGGGTATCGCCGCCAGCGCCGGGTCGCGCTTGGCCGGATCGGACCAGGCCTGTTGCGCCATAGGTGTCAGGGTCACGGTGGGGTTGACGCTGTTGACCCGGATCCCGAAGCGCCCCCATTCGGCACATTGCACGCGAGTGATCGCATCCAGGGCAGCCTTGGACGCGCAATAGCCGAGGTGATCGTCCAGCGCCACCAGTGAAGCCTGACTGGAGACGTTGACGATGCTGCCGGCAATCTGCGCTGCGATCATTGCCGCCGCGACCCGACTGGCCACTTGCGCAGCGGCGCGCGCATTGACGTTCATCACCTGATCGAAGGCCGCGCTGCTGATAGCCGCTGCTGGTTCCAGGCGCGAGATACCGGCGCAGTTGACCAGGCCGTGCATGGCCGGCAAATCCTTGAGGGCCAAATCCAGGACCGCGCTGTTGGCGATATCCAGGCACAGGGTTTCGCAACCCAATTGCGCGAGGGCGTTGGCGTCACGGCCGATGGCGAAGACCTGGGCCCCGCTGGCGATCAGTTGCACGGCGATTTCCCGGCCAATGCCACTGGTGGCGCCGGTGACGAGGATGCGTTGGTCGGTGAAGTCGAAGGTGGTGGTCATGAATGAATATCCCAAAAACAATAAAGATCAATGTGGGAGCTGGCTTGCCTGCTCCCACATTTTGGTCCGTGTGCACTTAGTGGCTTTGCAAACTGTGCATGACGGGTTTCAGCGCGGGATAGAGCTGCAAGTAGTCGGCAAACGCCCGGTCATAGACCTGCACATGCTCAGCCTTGGGCTCAGCTCGCAGCTCCAGTTGTACCCAGCCCTTTTCCATCTGCGCCGTGTCCACCAACCCCACCGTATGCGCAGCCAGCAACGCCGCCCCCAGCGCTGCTTCCACTTCCTGGACAATCGTGTACACCGGGTAGCGGGTGACATCCGCAATAATCTGCATCCACAAATCCGAATGGCTCGCCCCGCCCACCACGATCAACCGCGGGTCCAGTGAATGCGCGCCCTGCGTGCCCGCCTCGATGTTGTGCCGCAGGGCAAACGTCACTCCTTCCAACACCGCGCGATACAGGTGAATACGGCTGTGATACAGGTTCAGGCCGACAAAACTGCCACTGGCACGGTCATCCCATACCGGACTGCGTTCGCCCATCAGGTACGGCAGGAACAGCAGCCCTTCACTGCCGGCCGGAATCTTCGCCGCGCTCTGCTCCAGCAACCACAGGCTATCCTGGCCGGTGTCCCGGGCCTGCTGCTCCTCGGCCTGGCAGAACTGCTCGCGAAACCAGCTCACCGAGGCCCCGGCGGTAATCGTCCCGCCAAAGATGTACAGGTCCTGCTGGCCGTTGTAGACATGGGGCATGCTCACCAGACCGTGATGAGCATCGACCTGTTGGTTGAGATAGCCCCAGCACATGCTGGTGCCGATCATCGCCACGTGGTTGCCCGGCCGGGTAACACCGGCCGCCAGGGTGGCCATGGCCGCGTCGACACCACCGGCGAGGATCGGCATGCCCACCGGCAAGCCCAGGCGCCGGGCCCATTCAGGCAGCAGGCCACCCACCACTTCGCCGGAGTACAGCAAGCGCTCGGGCATCATCGCCAACGGGATATCCAGCGCCGCCAGCATCTCGGCGGACCAGCTCCGCGCGGCCACATCGTAGACGCCGCCGATATTGCCCGCGCTGCTGTGATCCACCGCCACCTCACCGGTCAGGCAGTAGTTGATATAACTGTTGGGCGGTAGCAAATAGCGTGTGCTGGCCCAGACCTCAGGTTGGTGCTGCTTGAGCCAGAGCATCTTGGTAAAGCCGTAGTAGCTGTCCAGCGAATTGCCGGTAACCTCGAACAGACGCTGCTGGTCGACATGCTCACGCACCCAGGCCACCTGCTCGCCGGCACGCCGATCCATCCAGATCAGGCACGGATGCAGCGGCTTGATAGCGGCATTCACGGCAATTCCCGAGCCGCCGTAAAGGCTGCTGATACACAACGCCTTGACCGCATCCGTTGGCACACCGGCCTTGGCCATGCACTGGTTGACGCAACTTTCGACCGCATCCAGCCAGACCTGCGGCCACTGTTCGGCCCAGCGTACTTTCGGGGTATCCACACGATAACCCTGGCTGTGCTGGGCGATGATCCGGCCCTCGCCATCCACCAGCAACGCCTTGGTGCTTTGCGTGCCGATGTCCACACCCATGACGTAGTTCATCGTCACGGCGCCGGTTTCAACAGGACTTTGATCGACTTCACCGAGTTGGCCAGGTCGAACGCTTCGGCCCAGTTATCCAGTGGAAAGTCATGGGTGACGATGCCCTTGGACGTCACCAGGCCACGCTCGAACAGGTCGATAGCCACCGGATAGCAATAGGGGCCCAGGTGCGCACCGCGTACGTCCAGCTCCTTGCGGTCGCCGATGATCGACCAGTCGGCGCTGGTCTCGGCACCGAACACGCTGAACTCGACAAAGCGCCCCAGTTTGCGGATCAGTTCCAGGCCCTGGGTCACACCGGCCGGCACCCCAGTGGTCTCGATGTACACGTCGCACCCGTAGTTGTCGGTCAGGCCATTGATGATCTCGCGGGCGTTGTCGCGGGACGGGTTGATCACCACATCGGCGCCGTATTTTTTCGCCAGTTCCAGGCGTTCGTCGACCATGTCGATGACCACCAGTTTTTTCGGGGTTTTCAGTGCCGCCACCTGGACCATGCACAGGCCCAGGGTACCGGCACCGGCAATCACCACCACGTCATCAAGTTGCAGGTCACCACGGTTGACGGTATGGATCGCGCAAGCCATCGGCTCGATCAACGCCGAATCTTCAAGGGACACCGACTCGGGAATCTTGTGCACGATGGCTGTCTTGGGGATACGCATGTACTGGGCCATGCCGCCTTCGGCCACTTCGCGCTGGAAGCCAAAGATATTGTGCACCTCGCACATCCAGTACTTGCCGGACTTGCAGAAGCGGCACTTGCCGCAGGGCACGATCTGCTCGGCGATCACCTTGTCGCCAACCTTGACCTCAAAGTGCTCCTCGGCGCCCTCGCCGACTTGTTCCACATAGCCAAAGAACTCATGCCCCGGCACTACCGGCGCCTTGACCCACGGGTTGTCGCCGCCCCAGAACATCGCCGCGCCCGAGTGGCATTTGCAGTCACTGGCGCAGATCCCGCAGGCGGCAATGCGGATCACCAATTCATTGGGCCGCGCCTGGGGTTTGCCGATGCGCTCCAGGCGGTAGTCTTTCGGGCCGTGGCAGACGACGGCTTGCATTTGGGTGTGCTTATCCATGGTGTACTGACCTTTATTGAAGATGAGAGAGCCCGTCGCGGCCACGGCGGCCGAGTTGCGGTGATGCGTTTTTTTACTTGTGGCGCTGGCGGCTGATAAAGATCGCCAGCAAAATAATTGCGCCCTTGATCACGCTCTGCACATAGGGCGAGACCCCGAGCATGTTCAGGCCGTTGTTCAAGACCCCCAGCAGCATGGCGCCGAGCAAGGTGCCGACAATCACCCCGCGCCCACCGGCAATCGAGGCGCCGCCCAGGACCACGGCGGCAATCGCATCCAGTTCGAAACCGATGCCTGCGTTGGGCTGGCCACTCATCAGGCGCGAGGTCAGCACCAGTCCGGCAATCGCTGCGGTCAAACCGCTGAGGCCGTATACCAGCAATTTGAAACGCGCCGCCCGCACCCCGGACAAACGCACGGCCTCTTCATTGCCGCCAATCGCGTAGATATAACGGCCGATGCGCGTGTGTTGCAGCAGCACATAAGCCACGAGATAGGTAACCAGCATGATCAGGATCGGCACCTGGATGCCGAACAGGCTTTCGCGGCCAAAGAAGCCGAACCACTCCGGCAACCCGGAAATCGGATAGCCGTCGGTGTACATCAGTCCAAAGCCACGGGCGATGCCCATGGTCGCCAGGGTGACAATGATCGGAGGCATATGCAGGTAGGCCACGAACAGACCGTTGCCGATACCAAACGCCACGCCGATCAGCAGCCCGGCACCAATGGCCAGGCCGGGCGGCAGGCCCGCGACCATCAGGCCGGCGGTCAACGTGCCGGACAAGGCCATCACCGGCCCCACCGACAAGTCGATGCCGCCCGTGAGGATCACGCAGGTCATGCCCACCGCGATGATCGCGTTGATCGACACCTGGCGCGCAATATTCGAAAGGTTGCTGGCAGTGAGGAAGTTGTCACTGGCCACGATCATCACGGCCGTGACCACCAATAGCCCGATAAACGGATAAAACGCTGGCGAGCGCACCAGCCGCGCCAGGTTCAGGCGCAGCCAGCCGGTCTCGGCGCGGTTAATGGACGTATTCACTTGAGCCCCCTGTTGCATGGCGCATGACCTCTTGTGGGTTGACGGCGGACGCTTCCAGTACCTTGACGATGGCGCCCTTGTGGAACACGGCGACGCGGTCGCACATGCCGATGATTTCCGGCAGCTCCGAGGAAATCATGATGATTGCGTAGCCTTGCTCGGTGAGCTTGCGCATCAGCGCGTAGATCTGTGCCTTGGCGCCGACGTCAATGCCACGGGTGGGTTCGTCGAACACCAGCACGTCGCAGTGATGGTTGATCCAGCGCGCAATCACCACTTTCTGCTGGTTGCCGCCACTGAGGTTGAACACCCGGCTTTCGCCGCTCGGCGCCTTGATCGATAGCTGTCGCATCAGTTCATCGACACTGGCGCACTCCTTGGTCTTGTCGATCAGGCCGCTGGCGCCCTGGTACTTGCGCAGGTTGTTGATCGAGATGTTTTCGCGAATGCTGAAATCGGTGATCAGGCCTTCGCTCTTGCGGCTTTCCGGTAGCAGGCCGATGCCCTGGGCCAAGGCTTGGGCCGGGTCGTCGAGGCTGACTTTTACCCCGCGTAGCCACACATCCTTGGTCACTGACGGCAGTGCGCCCATCATGCTCAGGGCCAATTCGGTGCGGCCCGAACCGACCAACCCGGCAAAGCCGAGGATCTCGCCCTGATGCAGTTGGAACTGGTTGTGCGGACCATTGCGCTTGAGCTGGATGTCCTTGACCTCCAGCAGCAGCGGCCCGCGCTCGGCTGTAGGCTTGGCTGGGAAACTGCACTCCAGGCGCCGGCCGACCATCATTTCTACCAGGCGGTCGATATCACTGTCGGCCACATCGGTGACCCCGGCATTGCCGCCGTCGCGCAGCACGCTGATGCGGTCGCAGACCTGGAAAATCTCCTCCAGGTGATGGGAGATAAATATCACTGCCACGCCCTGGCGCTTGAGTTCACGCATGATGTCGAACAGCAGTTCGGCCTCGCTCGGCGTAAGGGTGGCGGTGGGCTCATCGAGTACCAGCAGCCGCGCGTCCAGGGCCAGGGCCTTGGCGATTTCGACAAACTGTTGCTCGGCCACGCTCAGGTGCTTCACCGGGCATTGCAAGTCGATGCTCACCCCCAGGCGCTGGAACAACGCCTGGGACGCTTGATGCATGTCGCGCTTGCGCAGCAGGCCAAAGCGGTTGTTCAGCTCGTGGCCGAGGAAGATGTTTTCCACCGCCGTGAGGTAGGGAATCAGGCTGAACTCCTGGAACACAATGCCGATGCCAGCGGCGATCGCATCGCGGTACGTGGCGAACTGCTGCGCCTGGCCGTCAATCAGGATGCGCCCTTCGTCCTGGTGCTCGACTCCGCCGAGGATTTTCATCAGGGTCGATTTACCCGCGCCATTTTCCCCGAGCAAGGCGTGAATCTCACCGCGCTCCACTTGCAGATTGATGGACTTGAGGGCTTGCACCCCCGGGTAGCGCTTACAGATATTTTCCAGTTGCAAAAGACTGCTCATACCGCCGACCTCTCGTTCAGAAGGATGCCCGATGCCCCACGATTGACGTGGGGCACGGACGGTTTACCAGCTGAAGTCCTTGGCCTTGGCCTGATCGATCAGGGCAATATCCACCGGGATGGTGGCCGGCACTTGCGAGCCCCACTTCTTGGCCAGGGCGATGCCCAGGGCCAGGCGGATCTGGTCGCGTGGGTACTGCGCCGACGTGGCAATGAACTTGCTGCCAGGCTTGAGGATGGCCTTGATCGCTTCCGGCGCACCATCGACGCTGACCAGCTTGACGTCCATGCCGCTGGCCTCGATGGCCGACAGTGCGCCGAGGGAGCCGTTGTCATTGACGCTGAAAATGCCCTTGAGCGTGGGTTGGGCCTGGAGCATGTTTTCGGTCACGGTCAGCGCCTGGTCACGCTCCTGCTTGCCGTTCTGGATACTCACGATCTTGATCTCCGGGTGCTTGGCCACCGCCTCCTTGCAACCGCGCACCCGCTCCAGGATCGGCACCACGGCGATGCCGTCGAGGATTGCGATATTGCCTTTGTCACCGATGTTTTTGGCCAGGTATTCACAGGCCTGGAAGCCGGCATCGAAGTTCTTTGAGCCAACAAAGGAGTCCAACGGACCATCGGCCTGGGCATCGACTGCGACCACCACCACACCAGCGGCATGGGCCGATTTGACGGCGGACTGCACGCCCACCGAGTCCGTGGGGTTGATCAGCAGGATATCGATACCTTTTTGCAGCATGTCCTCGACGTCACTGACCTGTTTGGACACGTCGTGGCGGGCATCGGTGATGATCAGTTGTGCACCAATAGTCGCTGCCGCTTCTTGCAGGGCGTCTTTCATGGTGACGAAGTAAGGGTTGTTGATTTCCTGGAAGGATGCGCCGACACGCAGAGGCGCAGGCTGGGTGTCGGCCAGGGCGACGGTGGAGATGCTTAGAGCCAACAAACACAGGGTTTTCGGAAGCATTTTCATGGCGTGGGTCTCTGTTTTGTTTTTATTTTTAGAGCAAATGTTATCGTTAACATTTTGTCAGAAGCTAACAAGGAAATGATGGCGGTGCAAGCCCCTTGAGATATCCCCAGGCCGGACTAAGCTTGGTCCCCAACAAAAAATATAACGAGCACCGCCATGACCCATCCCACCGAGGCCTTTCGCGAACGCTACCGCGCCGCTGTCCACCCGCGCTACAACCCGTGGCTGCATGCCGGCTTTGTGCTCAGCTACGGTTTGCTCTGCATCATCATGGCCTGGGGCAGCACCCAGCACATTCAGGCTTGGGAATGGCTGGCCGTGCCCCTGACGCTGGTGTTCTTCAACCTGTGTATCTACCTCGTCCACCGCCACCTTGGCCATCATAAACACGGGTTTGCCAAGCTGTTCTATGCGCGCCACACGGGTGATCATCACAGTTTCTTCACCCCCGGCCATATGACTTACGACAGCCCCAGGGACTGGCGGGTGATCCTGTTTCCGGCCTGGCTGATCATCCTCCACAGCCTGGCCGTCACCCTCCCCGCCTGGTGGCTGCTCAAGCAGCTCAATCCCAACGTCGCCGGGTTGTTCGCCGGATGTATGATCCTGGGCTACCTACTCTACGAAATCTTCCATGCCTGTGAGCACCTGCCACCCGACCATCCCCTGGCCCGCTTGCCGTGGATCCGGCATATGCACCAACTTCACGCGTTGCACCACCGTCGCGAGTTGATGCAAGGCCGCAACTTCAACATCGTGCTGCCGCTGATGGATTATCTGTTCGGCACGTTGCACTGGGAGCCCGCCACGCGCCCCTCCAAAGACTCTCGGGAAGCACCATGAGCCAAAAATTCCGTCATTTGCTGTTGTTGGTATTGATCGCCGTCGTGGCCTTTCTGCTGCTGATGCCCACCGAGGTCCAGCCGGTCAATTGGGCACCGCCCAAGGCACCCTCGATGCAGGATGGGCCTTACAGCGAGAACCTGCGCCTGAAGGATGTCCAGCGCATCGGCGCCCAGGACATTGCCGGGCCCGAGGCGTTGCTGGTGGATGCCCAGGGTTTGCTGGTCACCGGCCTGCATGATGGACGGATCATCCGCACCGCGCCCGACAGCCAGACCCTGGAAGTGCTGGCCAACACCGGCGGCCGCCCGCTGGGCCTGGCACAGCATCCGGACGGGCGCCTGATCATTGCCGATGGGGTCAAGGGCCTGCTGGCGCTGGACGCCCAGCGCAAACTGACCACCCTGAGCACCAGCGCCAATGGCGTGCCTTTCGGTTTCACCGATGATGTGACGGTGGACGCCGCCGGGCGCTACGCCTATTTCAGCGACGCCTCCAGCCGCTGGGGTTATGGCCAGGATGGAGAGGCGGTCATCGAACATGGTGGCGATGGCCGGCTGCTGCGCTATGACTTTCACAATGGCCAGACCGAGCTGTTGCTCGATCAACTGCAATTCGCCAACGGCGTAGCGCTGGGACCGGATGAAAGTTATGTGCTGGTCAATGAAACCGGGGCCTATCGCATCAGCCGCTATTGGCTCAAGGGCGACAAGGCGGGCACCCATGATCTGTTTATCGACAACCTGCCGGGGCTGCCAGACAACCTCACCTTCAACGGTCGGGATCGGTTCTGGGTGGCGCTGTACTCACCGCGTAACCCACTGCTCGATGGCTTGGCCGGTTACCCCGCGATACGCAAGATGATGGTGCGGGCGCTGATGGTGGTGCCCAAGCCCATCGAACGCAAAGCCTTTGTGCTGGGGCTGGATGTACAGGGCCAGGTGGTCGCCAACCTGCAAGATGGCAGCGCGGGCAACTATTCACCGATTACCAGCGCCCGCGAACATGGCGAGTGGCTGTACCTGGGCTCGCTGAAGAACACCAGCATGGCGCGCTTGCCGCTGAAACTGGCATTGGCTTTGTAGGAAACGACGAAGCCCTCAAGACTTGAGGGCTTCGTCGCCGGCAAGCCGGCGCCTATAGAGGTGGGCGGGGTTAACGCACGATGGTCTGGCTGCAAATGTGGCCCAGGCTTACGTACTGCGTGATGTTGCCGCCTACGCCCACGCCCGGGAACTCCTTGAGCTCGATACGCCAGCCGCCCATGTTGAACCAGGTCCGCCAGTTGTACGTCTGGCCGGACGAACTGTCCGGGTAGACCACATTCAGATCGCCGGAGCAGGTACCCAGGTCGACACTGCCAGAGGCCGCGCCGGTGATGCCAGTCTTGGCCTCGTAGTCGACCCAGTGGTAGTTGATGGTGTCATCAAAGCGCTTGTCGACCCGCAGCACCGGGGTCACGCCGCGCAGCGGCTCGCCGGTGCTGTCCGACCATTGGGTGCTCCAGCTCAGGCTGCGGGCGGCCTGGGTAGCCAGTTGCATGATCGAGCTGGGGATACGCACCACGTTGTCGCCGTTCACATTGTTCTGGTTCAGTCGTGGCGCCGAGCCAAAGGACAGGATGTAGCGCGCCTGTGGGTTGAGTGCCACTGCCGGGTTGGCCCGTACCCGTACCTTAACGGTGTAGCCAGGGGTCAGGCTTGGGTAGGTGGAGGTGTTGTTCGGCTGGATCACCACCCAGTTGTTGCCATCGAAGCGCTCGAAGATCCACTGGTTGCGAGTGCCCTCGCCATCATCGCCCAGGAACATGCCCACGCCCTGGCCACGCAACGAGGTGAAGTCGAAGTAATCGACATCGTTGACGCTGTCGAGGTTACCGGCCACCTGGTTCAAGGCATCCGGCAACGCGAACGCGGTTTGCGCAGTGTCGTTGGGCTCGAAGGCGTCGATATTGCTGTCCACGGCGACACCAAAGCTGAACTGCCCATTGCTCGCGGTGTTGGCCACCATGTACCAGTAATAGTCGCCGGCGGGCATCACGCCATTGAGGTATTCGTCGGCGCTGCCTGCGTTATCAGAGGTGCCCAGTAGCGTCAGGTTGCCCTGGCCGTCGTCATGAAACAGGCTCAGCGACATATTGGTGCCGGCACTCTGGTTCAGCAGTTGCAGCTGGATGCGCGCGCTTTGCGCCAGGTTGAAGTGGTAGGCAACTTCCGCCCCGGTTTCCACGCCGGTCACGTTGTACAGGGTGTTGATATCCAGGGTCGGGAACAACGGTGCAAAGGCTGCAATCGCTGCGCCTTGCAGTTGTTTCTCATTGGGTTTTTTCAGCTCGCCAACCACCGTATCCACCGGCGCGCTGCTGACTGCGGCCTTACTTGCCACAGCCCTGGCCTTGCCGGCCTTGGCCGCCTTGAGCTTTTGCTTGATTTCGGTCGCAAGCTTCGACGGCTCAACCTGGCCACCGATTTTAAGCGCCTGCTCGACCGCACGCTTGACCGCCTGCGCGGACAGTTTGGCAGGGGTTTGCGAAGGGTATTGCTCGGCCAGGGCAAACGCCGAAACAAAGCAGGAGGCCGCCATGGCCGCACCCAGCATAAAGGCTTTTTTTGATTTCATTTTTTATCCATCCATAGTTAAAAAATTTGTGGCTTTGGTGCGCGGTGAAATCCGTTCACCTGGGATGGACTGTAGGCAATTACTGTATACTTGTACAGTATCTTTTGAAATGAATGCGAGAAAGATGCGCGCAGTGCCGTAGGAAGAAACGACAAAGCCCAGGCAGTGCTGGGCTTTGGTTCGCTAGGCTACCACTTGCGCCAGATGACCCAAGCCGTCAAAGCCACGAAATAGATTGCCGAGAAATAAAATGGCCACGTTGCCCAGCGTTTGAGTGCCAATGGGACTGACCCCAACTCCTCCCTGCTCACTTCATTGCTCTTCATATGGGTTTTGGGCTGCATGAAAAAGCCAATGAGTATGCTCATACGCATGGTTCTATCGATACGTGTGTTCCTTCCCCAAAAACGCTTGTTGCCTTGGACCGCCTCGTTCTCGCTGAAATAGCTTTCTATCTCATCCAGTTTTTTATACTCGGCGTATAGGAGCAAGCCCAAAGAAACGAACATTCCAAGTGCCAGCGCTATCAGGATCAAGGTGTATAACGACATGTTTATATCCCTGCTGGCTTGTACAAAAGATCGCCCATCTCTTCTCCAAAAATCCCGCCCTCGGTCCCCCCGCCATACCCACCAGCAGCGCCTCCGATAATCCCGCACGCCAACTTCCCTTGACCTTTCATAACCACACCCAGGACAACGTTGCAGATGGACCGCGCAAGGTGAGCCCCGATTGCTCCACCCGCTGCTGCCCCCGAAACACCACCCACCAACCTCCCCCCTTCCACATACCTCGCCCTGCTGCACAGCTCCCCCCGATCCTTCATACACGCCTCCTTGATCTCCAACCCCGCCCCCCCCACATCCAGCGCCAGCCCCACATACGTGCCATTGCCTAAAAACTTCGACGTCTGGGCAATGCTCTTGATGCGCTGGGTGTAACCGGCGATCTCACTCTTATCCAGATAGCTCCTGGTCGAAATCCCCAGCACTTTTTTCAACGATTTATGGCTCTGCAAACTGGTACCAAACCGTGCCGCACCTTGTAGTTGCACCTCCAGCCTGTTGAACAGAACCTGGCGATGGCGTACAAAATTGTTGCGATCCAGCACCCCGTCCTTGAGCTGTCGGTGCAACCGTTCAACCTCCTCCAGCGTGTGCTTGACCTCATCCAGATGCCGACCCCACGCCGAGGTGGCACTGCCGACACCTAAAGAGCTGTAGCCGAGCAGGCTTTGCAGCAAATCATACTTGCCGACCACCGCTGTCCCAAGTGCCGTGTCCTGTTCCAGGCCGCGGCGGATGTCCTCGGCATGGCGCATCAACCAGGCATCGTTGAAGGTGCAGGCCATGCCGTAGTCATTGGGAATAATCACCATCTGCCCAGGTGTGACCAGGCCGTGGCGCAAGTGCAGGTTCAACGCATCGAACTGCGCCGACAGTTGGTTGTAGGAGTCCTTGAGCAAACTGGATTTCAAGCTGTGAAAATCTATGGTCCGGTCATTGATATACGCCTGCGCCATCGCCCGCATCCCTGATGCAATGAATAGGGCGTAGGAATATAAGTAAGCAGAACGGGCCTGGCACAAGCCCAGGGATGAAAAGCGGCTTGTCGATTACATTTGGGAAGTTGCCTACTATGCGAGCGATCAAGACCTACAGACAGTCCGCCATAACTCCCCCCGAATGCCAACTTTGTAGGGGCGAGCTTGCTCGCGAAGCTCTCAGAGCTGCACGGTTTATCCAGAATGAACGTGTCGTCTGGAGGTTTTTCGCGAGCTAGCTCGCTCCTACAGTAGTAACCGTGCGCCGCGCGATTTTTTCACATTGATTTCACTGCCTGCCCACGCCCCGGGATCTAGATTGCCCGCCAACGCCAAAGGCAATACCAAAGCTTCCCAGGGTGAACAGTGTGGTTGACATGATCCAGGCCAAACCCCGCGCAGATCGGGGCTTGGCGAAAACGCTCAGACAGCTGTGGCTGCGGTTCATCGCACTCATCGCCCTGTGCCTGCTAGTGATGGGGGCCATGCTCTGGCCGACTTCACCGCAGGATCTGGGGGCCGACAATCGCCTGGTCACTTCAGGGGCCCTGGCGGCCTGGCGCAGTGGCAACCTGATCGTGCTGGTGCGCCATGCAGAACGCTGCGACCGCTCCAGCAATCCGTGCCTGGGCCCTGCGGATGGCCTGACCCGATCCGGCAGCGTCTCGGCAGCCACCGTGGGCTCCGCGTTCCGCACCCTGGGCATGTCCCACAGCGATGTGTTGAGCAGTCCTACCACTCGCACCGTGCAAACCTCACAGTTCATGTTCGGCGACGTCCATGTATTACCTGACCGCCTGACCTTGTGTGGCGCCACACTCACGCACGACCTGCCTGCACGCAAGGTCGCCGGACGCAACCTGCTACTGGTCACCCATAGTGAATGCATCGGCGACCTGGAGCGGGTACTGGGCTACCCCCATGCTGACGGTGCCGAATACGGCAGTTCGCTGTTTGTCCAGGTGCGCAGCAACGGCAAGCTCAAGGTACTGGGCGTACTCAACAGCCAGGACTGGGCCACAGCCCTTGGACACCTCTGACGGTCAGCTCACGATATCGCTACGCCGCAGTTCACCCTGCACTTGCAGCACGAAGGTCGGATCGTTGGGCTCCCCAGCAACCTGCAACGTGCTCAGGTTCAACCGCCGGTCATAGGCGACGATGGCTTCACCGCTCGCCCCGGAAAACCGGCTGACAAACTGCAGCGGCTTATCACCCAATTGCACCCTGATACCTGATACATCGACTTTATCCTGGCCGCTGACAAAATCCTCGATCCGGTCCGGTGCCGCCGCGCTGGACTCGTTGATCTTGCCATAGACAAAGGTGTCATTGCCCTTGCCGCCCCACAACCTATCAGCCCCCTCGGCGCCGTAGAGCACATCGTTCCCGTCACCACCGCGCAACTCGTTATTCGCGGTGTTACCGACCAGCCAGTCGTTGCCTGACCCGCCAATGGCGTTCTCGATAGTGGCGCCATAAGCAATGGAAACGTTACCTTTAAGAGCACCCACATCGGAAAACGTACCCTCTTTGAGACTGATTTTTTGATCCTGGACGTAGCCCGAAAAATCTAGCGTGTCATTACCACCACCATCCCAAATGGCGGCGAGCATTTTGTCGTCCTTGGTATTGACGCTGAGGAAGTCACGATCGGTATTGGAATTGAAGCCGTAAGTGGTGTCGTCTTTGCGGGTTTGGTGATTGGCGCCATATTTCGATTGGTAGGCAGAAATATCGTCGAGTTGGGGAGCCGATGCCCGGAAACCACCGTGATTGGCATAGGTCGTTCGTTCACCCCGGTAACTCATGACGCTATGGCTTTGAGAGTCCTCATGGGAGTCGATCTTCGACCGATCAAGAATGCCATTGTAGTTACCCGGATGCGTAAGTCCCATCGCGTGGCCCAGTTCATGGGTGATCGTGTGGCGACCGGCATCACCATGGTGAGCCTTGGGCACCGACATTTCTTCAGCATTGTTCACAAACCAGACAGCGCCTCCCCGGCCTTTATTATCCGGCAGTTCCGTATGGGGTTGAGCGTCGATGGATTTATTATTCTTATCAAATCTCTGACCATAGTTACCGATTGCAATATGCCCTTCACTCTTGACGGTCCTAGGCCCTTCGTTGAACTTGACGTTTGCGACATCGGCAATTGATTGAAGGCTGAGTTCGGTTTGCTTCCTTTGATTTTCAAGGATCGATGTGAACCCTGACCTGCCACCCCGTTTCAGTTTTTTATCAGCGGGAGCAGATAGAAACTCGTAGCTGACATCGTACGTGCCGTCACCGTTTTTATCTGGCCATCCGGGACTTCTACGCCACAGCTGCCGTGCGGCCTCTTCAGTGGTTTTGGACTGCAATCCGTTGTGCTTGATCGTACCGCCGCGGTCATCGCGATGCCGGAACTGGTCAATATCCTGGAGCGTGCTGCTTACTCGTGGTGTAACTGCGGACATAAATACCCTCACTGAGCCAGTAACCCTTTTTCAAAGCTGAACCGAACAGCGTGGTGCTCGCTTCAAACATGAACTTGAAGGGTTACGGCGGGGCAAGAAATACGATTTGTCTTTGAAACGAGCAGGAAAGAATAAAGCCCCGCACAAGGCTCACGCCCGTCCTATCACCCCGGCAACGGAATCACCCGCAACGGTCTGACCGATTTGTAGGAAAAACTCGAATATATTTCCTTCACACACGGCAATGTCTGCAACACCTCGCGGGCAAATTCGCCGAAGGACTCCAGGTCCCTGGCCACCACTTCCAGCAAAAAATCATAGCGCCCGGATACGTTATGGCAGGCGACGATTTCCGGGATATCCAGCAGCCGCTGTTCAAACGCCCGGGCGATTTCCTTGGAGTGGGTGTCCATCATGATGCTGACAAACGCCGTCACCCCGTAGCCCAGGGCCTTGGGCGAAAGAATCGCCTGGTAGCCGCTGATCACACCGCTGTCTTCAAGGTTCTTGACCCGGCGCCAGCACGGCGAGGTGGTCAGGGACACCCGTTCGGCCAGTTCGGCGACGGTCAGGCGCGCGTTGCCTTGCAGGGCGTTGAGCAGGGCTTTGTCGGTACGGTCCAGACTGCTGGGCATGTCTTGCCTCAAATCATTATTTTTATGGGGTTTCATCCTTCGCCACAGGTTTTTCTCGGCAAAGTAGGCAACGTTCGGCCTCGGTTATGAGCATAGCATTGTAGGAAATAAGGAGCGTCCGACATGAAAAATAAACACAACACATTCGGCTTTTCCACCCGTGCCATTCACTACGGCTACGATGCGCAAGACCACCATGGTGCCCTGGTGCCGCCGATTTATCTGTCGGCGACCTTTGCCTTCCCGACCGCCGAATACGGCGCCGGGTGCTTTGCCGGTGAAGAAAGCGGGCACTTTTACACGCGTATCTCCAACCCGACCCTGGCGCTGCTGGAGTCGCGCATGGCCACCCTGGAAGGTGGCGAAGCCGCAGTGGCGTTCAGCTCCGGTATGGGGGCGATTGCGGCAACCTTCTGGACCTTGTTGCGCCCCGGCGATGAAGTGATCGTCAGCCAGACGCTGTACGGCTGCACCTTCGCCCTGCTGCACCACGGCATCGCCGAGTTCGGGATCAAGGTGCGCCATGTCGACCTGTCGGACCTCGACGCCCTGCGCGCCGCACTCTCCCCTGCGACCCGCATGATCTACTGCGAAACCCCGGCCAACCCCAACCTGCAATTGATCGACATTGGCGCCGTGGCCAAGATCGCCCACCAGCAACCCGGCATTACTGTGGTGATCGACAACACCTACTGCACCCCGTACCTGCAACGCCCGCTGGAACTGGGTGCCGACGTAGTGGTGCACTCGGCCACCAAGTACCTCAGCGGCCATGGCGATATCACCGCAGGTATCGCCGTCAGCCGCCACGACCTGGCGCAACGGATTCGCCTGCAAGGCTTGAAAGACCTGACCGGTGCCGTGCTGTCGCCCCAGGATGCGTTTTTGCTGATGCGTGGTCTCAAGACCCTGGCCCTGCGCATGGAGCGTCATTGCAGCAATGCCCAGGCGGTGGCCGAAGCGTTGCAGGCCCACCCGGCCGTGGAGTCGGTGACCTACCCCGGCCTGCGCTCCTTCCCACAATACGAGCTGGCAGCACGTCAGATGAAACTGTCGGGCGGCATGATTGCCTTCGAACTCAAGGGGGGGATCACCACGGGCCGACGCTTCATGAACGCGCTCAAGCTGTTCAGCCGCGCGGTCAGCCTGGGCGATGCCGAATCCCTGGCCCAGCACCCAGCGAGCATGACCCACTCCACCTACACCCCGGAACAACGTGCCCAGCACGGAATTTCTGAAGGCCTGGTGCGGTTGTCGGTGGGGCTGGAGGACATCGCGGACTTGCTGGCCGATATCGAGCAGGCCCTGGCTCATTGCGTCAAGCGTGCTCCCGCGCTCAAACAGGCGACGCACTCTGTGTAATGACGGGTTATTTGACCAGGCGGGTTTCCTTCGACGGCCGATAGCCGAAATAGGCGCTGTAGCATTTACTGAAGTGGCTCGGCGACACAAACCCGCAGGCCACCAGCACATCGACCTGGGACAGTTCGGTGTGCTGCAACAAGCGTCGCGCCTCGGTGATGCGCAGTTCCAGGTAATAGCGCTGCGGCGTGGTACCCAATTGCTCGCGGAACAAGCGCTCCAACTGGCGCCGTGACCGCCCGGCATACAGCGCCAGTTGCTCCAGGGCCAGGGGCTCTTCGAGGTTGGCATCCATCAGGCGCACCACCTCGCGCAACGGCGCACTGACGCAGATATTTTCTGCGGGTTTGATCCGCCGGTAGCGCGACTCCTCAAAGGCCAGGATATCTTCGATACCTTCCACCAACGCTTTGTCGTGCAGGCTCTTGATCCAGTCCAGGGCCATATGGAACGCCCCCGAAGGACTGGATGCGCTCAGGCGATCGCGGTCGATCACATAGGGCTCGCTACTGACCTGCGTGGCCTTGGCGATTTCCGTCAGGGCCGGGCGATGTTCCGGGTGAATGGCACAGCGATAGCCGTCCAGCACCCCGGCCTTGCCGAGGAACCACGCACCGTTCCATAAGCCGGCAAGGATCACCCCCTGTTGCGCCGCAGCCTTGAGCAGTTCGATAAAGGTATCGCTGGCCTTGAGCTGGGTGCGGTAACCGCCGCAGATCACCAGCAGGTCAAGCTCCGCCAGCGCGCTGTGGTCGAGGCGTGCGTCGGGGCGAATCACCAGGCCCAGGTCGCTGATCACCTCCTGCTCGCCCAGGCCGAAGGTGCGCGAGGTGAACAGCCCCGGACGTAACAGATTGGCCGTGATGAAGGTGTCCAGCGCCTGGGTGAAGGCCGGCAGTGAGAAATGCTCCAGCAGCACAAACCCCGCACGGATCAGGCGCGGGGCCTGGCCCGGGGTTTCGTTCAGGTAGCGCAGGTTCTTGCCTTTCATGCCGCCGCTGAATTGCCGTCTTTCCATGATTGTTTGACCTGCCTACGACGCGCCATCGCCAGTCAAGCCGGCGTTTACAAGCGATTAAGGCTTGATGTTCTTCAACTGGTTGAGCAGTTCAAGCAACTGCTGCAACTGCTCTTCGCCAAACTGTTCCTGAATCTTCTGGTAATTGCTTTCCATCCCGGCGCTCATCTCGACGAAGCACTGCTGCCCCTGCTCGGTGAGGTTCACGAACACGCGGCGCTGGTCTTCGCTGGACTTGCGGCGGCGCACGAGGCCGTCGCGTTCCAGGCGTGCCAGGACGCCGGTCATGCTCGGCTTGAGGATGCAGGCCAGGTGTGCCAGTTGATGGCTTTCCAGTTCGCCTTGCTGGCGCAGGATACGAATCACCCGCCACTGCTGCTCGGTCAATTGATGTTCATTGAGCAACGGCCGGAAAAACGCCATGGCCGCTTCGCGGGCCTGCAGCAGGGTCAGTGTCAGGGAAGGTCTGGGAGTGGACATGGTTCACGCGCAAAAGAGATCGAAGCGTCGAAGCTTAGGGTCGGCTCCATGGGCATGCAAGCCGGCCGCCGCACAAACTCGTTAATCTCGACATGAATTATTTACAAGAAGCACAAATTTTCTACCCACAATAAATATAACATGTTAACAATATGCCAATCCCTTCAGCGATCAGAAGGGTGATACCTACAAAAACAACAAAAGGAATCTGTCATGCATTTGCGCCTCCTCCCCTTGGCGGCCAGCGCCGGCCTGTGCGCTACGTTCAGCCCCTTGAGCGCCTACGCCGAGTTTATCCAGGACAGCAAGGCCAGCCTCGACCTGCGCAACTTCTATATGAACCGCGACTTTCGCCAGACCAACGCGCCGCAGAACAAGGCCGATGAGTGGGCCCAGGGCTTTGTGCTGCGCCTGGAGTCGGGCTACACCGAAGGCCTGGTGGGTTTTGGCGTGGATGCCCTGGGCGAGTTGGGGGTCAAGCTCGACTCCAGCCGTGACCGGCGCGGTACCGGCCTGCTGCCTTATGGCGCCAGCCAGCAGCCCGTCGACAACTACAGTGAACTGGGCCTGACGGCCAAGGTGCGGGTGTCGAAAACCGTGCTCAAGGCCGGCACCCTGCAACCGCAGTTACCCGTCGCCGCCTACAACGACACCCGGCTGCTGCCCTCGACCTACACCGGTGAACTGCTCACCTCCCAGGACATCGCCGGACTGACCCTGAACCTCGGCCGCCTGGAAAAACAGAACCTGCGCGACTCGTCCAGCAACGATCAGATGAGCTACGCTGGCGTCGACAGCAGCCACCTGGACCTCGCCGGTGGCACCTATGCAATCACCCCGCAGTTAGCGACGACCTACTACTACGCGCAGATGCAGGATATCTACCGCCAGCACTTTATCGGCCTGGTACATGACTTGCCGCTGGCCGAAGGCATCAACCTGCGCAGCGACCTGCGTTACTTCGACACGCGCGAGCAAGGCAGCCATGCACTGCGTGGCGCCTCACGGGTGGACGGTGGGCGGATCGACAACCGTTTTTTCAACGGCATGCTGAGCCTGTCGATGGGCGGCCACAAGGTTGGCCTGGGCTATCAGAACCTCTCGGGCGACGGCGATTTCGCCTACCCGGGCCTGGACCCCTATTCGGTCAACCTGGTGACCATCAACGTGTTCACCAAGGCCCAGACCGATGCCTGGCAGGCGCGCTACGACTATAACTTCGCCGCCTTCGGCCTGCCGGGCCTGACCTTCATGACGCGCTATGTCGATGGCAGCCATGTGCAGACCGCCAGCGTGCGCAATGGCCGCGAATGGGAGCGCGATACCGACCTGACCTACACCGTGCAGAGCGGGCCACTGAAGAACGTCAACGTGCGGCTGCGTAACGCAACGCTGCGCTCCAGCAACGGCCTGACCAGTGATATCGACGAAAACCGCATCATCGTCGGCTACAGCCTGGCGCTGTGGTGATCAACGCAGGCCGGATTGGCGCAGGCGGTATTCCCCCGGTGTGGCCTGCGCATAACGCTGGAAAAACCGGCTGAAATAGGCCGGGTCCTTGAAGCCCAACTGGTAGCAGATTTCATTGGCGGAACTGCCGGTAAACAGCAACAGGCGCTTGGCCTCCTGCATCAGCCGTTCAAGCACCAGGCGCTTGGACGGCAGGTCGGCAATGCGCCGGCATACGTCATTGAGCCGCGCTTCGGTGACGCCGATGGCTTCGGCGTAGGCCGACAGCGGCCAATGCAGCAGATAGTGGTCTTCGATCAGCTCATTGAAGCGATGGAAGATGCGCAGGTCTTCATGACGCGCCGGGCGCGCTTCCAGGGAGTTGGCACTGAGCCGCAGCAAACTGATCATGATCAGCCGGGTCAGGCTTTCCAAGGCCGTTGCACGACCGGCTCCGGCGCTGTTGATTTCGTTGCACAACTCGTCAAACAACCATTCCAGGCGCTTGATCTCGGGCTGGAACTGCGACCCCAGGCGGGCCAGCGCCACGCAGGCCGACGGCACTTGCGGGCCGGGCGCAAGGCTGGGGTCGGCATCGATCAGCGCCCGCACCAATTGCTGGCGTACGGTCAATACATGGCCGTCGGCGTCGGCTTCGGTGACGAAGGCATGGGCCACCGTCGGTGGCGTCAGGAAAAACATCGGCCCGGATTCCAGGTATTGCTGGTCGTCGAGGTAGACCCGCACCGCGCCACTCTTGACGTAATGCACCTGGAAAAACCGGTCATGGCGATGCACGGGCATGTTGCGCCCGAAAAATCCCGCCAGGTTGCCGAGCCGGTCGTAATGCACGTCGGCATCGCTGTAGCGCTGGTCGTAGACCTGGCCGATGTTGATATTGGGGATCGGTTTCACAGGCATCTCTTTATTGTTTTTTGCACCCGATGATTTTGCCACGCTTGACGGTAGTTAACATATTAATTATAACGTTAACACATTAACGAACTGCCTCCAGAGCAGTCGCCATCGCCAGGAGAAATCCATGAGCCGTACCCTGCATGATGTTGCCAGCGGCACCCTGTTCGGCGTCGCGCTGAACTACCAGGGCTTGCTGAACCAGCGTCTCGCTGAATTCGAACAGCCGCCGTACCAGAAGCCGCCGGTCAAGCCGGTGCTGTTTATCAAGACGCCCAATACACGCAACAGTCATGACGGCGTGGTGTTTCATCCTGCTGGCCAGCGCCTGCAACCTGGCCCGGCCCTGGGCGTGGTAATGGGTAAAAGTGCCAGCCGCGTCAGCGTGGAAAATGCCCTGGACTATGTGGCGGGCTACACCATCGTCAATGAATTCAGCCTGCCGGAAGACAGCTACTACCGCCCCGCCGTCAAAGCCAAGTGCCGCGACGGGTTCTGCGCCCTCGGCCCGCAACTGGTGGCCCGCGAACAGATTGCCAACCCCCATCAGTTGAGCCTCAAGCTGTTCGTCAACGGCGAACTGCGCCAGCAGAACACCACCGCCAACTTTGTGCGTGATATTCCCCGCCTCATCGCCGAAATCAGCGAATTCATGACCCTGCATGAGGGCGATGTGCTGATCACCGGCACGCCTGAAGGCCGGGTGGATGTGCACCCCGGCGACACCGTCGAAGTCGAGATCAGCGGCCTGGGCCGCCTGGTCAACCACATCCAGGCCGAGGAACAGCCATGAAACACGCGCGTATCCGTTTTGAAGGCCAGGTCCATCAGGTCCACGTCGAAGAGTTCAATGCTGTGCGCCTGGCTGATGGTCGGTTGCTGGCCGAAGACCAGGTCGAGTGGCTGCCACCGGCCACCGGCACTATGTTCGCCCTGGGCCTGAACTACGCCGACCATGCCGCCGAACTGGCCTTCGCCCCGCCGACCGAGCCGCTGGCGTTCGTCAAGTCGCCAGGCACCTACACCGGGCATAACCAGGTCACCTGGCGCCCCGACAACATCGTCTACATGCATTACGAGTGCGAGTTGGTGGCGGTGATCGGCAAGCCGGCGCGCAACGTCAAGCGCGAGGACGCCCTGGAGTACCTGGCCGGCTACACCGTGTGCAACGACTACGCGATCCGCGACTACCTGGAAAACTACTACCGCCCCAACCTGCGGGTGAAAAACCGCGACGCCACCACCCCGGTTGGCCCGTGGATCGTCGATGTGGCCGATGTGCCAGATCCGAGCAACCTGACCCTGCGCACCTGGATCAACGGTGAACTGCGCCAGGAAGGCAGCACCCGCGACATGATTTTCGATATCCCGTACCTGATCGAATACCTGTCCAGCTTCATGACCCTGCAACCCGGCGACATGATCGCCACCGGCACCCCCGAAGGCCTGGCCGATGTGGTGCCTGGCGATGAAGTGGTGGTGGAAGTCGAAGGCGTCGGCCGCCTGGTCAACCGAATTGTCAGTGAGGCGGACTTTTTCACCGCCGCCAAAGAGGCTTGAGCACCATGATCAAACATTGGATCAACGGCCGTGAGGTCGAAAGCAAAGACACCTTCATCAACTACAACCCCGCCACCGGCGAGGCGATTGGTGAAGTGGCCAGCGGCGGCGCCGAGGAAGTCGCCCAGGCCGTGGCTGCCGCCAAGGAAGCCTTCCCCAAGTGGGCCAATACCCCGGCCAAGGAACGTGCGCGCCTGATGCGCAAGCTCGGTGAACTGATCGAGCAGAACGTGCCCCGCCTGGCCGAGTTGGAAACCCTGGACACCGGCCTGCCGATCCACCAGACCAAGAACGTGCTGATCCCGCGGGCTTCGCACAACTTCGATTTCTTCGCTGAAGTCTGCACGCGCATGGACGGCCACAGCTACCCGGTGGACGACCAGATGCTCAACTACACCCTCTACCAACCGGTGGGTGTGTGTGGCCTGGTGTCGCCGTGGAACGTGCCGTTCATGACCGCCACCTGGAAGACCGCACCGTGCCTGGCCCTGGGTAACACAGCGGTGCTGAAGATGTCCGAGCTGTCGCCGCTGACCGCCAACGAACTGGGGCGCCTGGCGGTTGAAGCGGGGATTCCCAATGGCGTGCTCAACGTGATCCAGGGCTATGGCGCCACTGCCGGCGATGCGCTGGTGCGCCACCCCGATGTGCGGGCGATTTCCTTTACCGGCGGCACCGCCACCGGCAAGAAAATCATGCAGACCGCCGGCCTGAAAAAATACTCCATGGAGTTGGGCGGCAAGTCGCCGGTGCTGATTTTTGAAGACGCCGACCTCGAACGCGCCCTGGATGCCGCGCTGTTTACTATCTTTTCGCTCAATGGCGAACGTTGCACCGCCGGCAGCCGGGTGTTTATCCAGGAAAGCGTATACCCGCAGTTCGTCGCCGAATTTGCCGCCCGCGCCAAGCGCCTGATTGTCGGTGACCCGCAAGACCCGAACACCCAGGTCGGCTCGATGATCACTCAAGCCCACTATGACAAAGTCACCGGCTACATCAAGATTGGCATCGAAGAAGGCGCAAGCCTGGTGGCGGGCGGCCTGGAACGTCCGGCCAACCTGCCGGCGCACCTGGCACGCGGGCAGTTTATCCAGCCCACCGTGTTCGCCGATGTAAACAACAACATGCGCATCGCCCAGGAGGAAATCTTCGGCCCGGTGGTGTGCCTGATCCCCTTCAAGGACGAAGCAGAGGCACTGCGACTGGCCAACGATACCGAGTATGGCCTGGCGTCCTATATCTGGACCCAGGACATCGGCAAGGCCCATCGCCTGGCCCGTGGCATCGAGGCCGGCATGGTGTTCATCAACAGCCAGAACGTGCGCGACCTGCGTCAGCCGTTCGGCGGGGTCAAGGGTTCCGGTACCGGCCGTGAAGGCGGCCAGTACAGCTTTGAAGTATTCGCAGAGATCAAGAACGTGTGTATCTCCATGGGCAGCCATCACATCCCGCGCTGGGGCGTGTAACTGTAGGAGCGGGCTTGTCGGATCGCCGCACCGCCGCGATGGTCGTTAACGATAACGCTGGCTGTCAGGGTTAACGCGGCGACCTTGCGTTTTTCGCGAGCGAGCTCGCTCCTACTGGGTCCGCAGAGCACCAACAAGAATAATGAATTGAGGAGAGTCATCATGGGTGAAGTAGTCCTGGCGGCGAAAATCTGCCACGTCCCTTCCATGTACCTGTCAGAACTGCCAGGCAAGCACCACGGTTGTCGCGCCGCGGCGATTGCCGGGCACAAGGAGATCGGGCGCCGCGCCCGTGAGCTGGGGGCCGACACCGCCGTGGTGTTCGATGTGCACTGGCTGGTCAACAGCGGTTATCACGTCAACGGTGGCGAGCGCTTCCAGGGCACTTACACCAGCAATGAGCTGCCGCACTTCATCAAGAACATGGAGTACGCCTACCCCGGCTGCCCGGAACTGGGTGAACTGATCGCCGCCGAAGCCAACCTGGCCGGGGTGCGCACCATGAACCACAACATCCCGAGCCTGGAGCTGGAATACGGCACCCTGGTGCCCATGCGCTACATGCACATGGATGTGCCCGAAGAACAGAAATTCAACGTGGTCTCCATCGCCGCCTGGTGCGCCTGGCATCGCCTGGAAGACAGCTTCGCCTTTGGCGCTGCCGTGCGCCGGGCCATCGAGAAGAGTGATCGCAAGGTGCTGGTGCTGGCTTCCGGCTCTCTGTCGCACCGTTTCTCCGACGACCGTGAGGCCGAAGCCAACATCCACAACTGGACCCGCGAGTTCGACAAGCAAGTGGACATGCACGTGGTGCAGATGTGGCGCGAAGGCCGCTTCAAGGAGTTCTGCGCGATGCTCCCGGACTACGCCGAGCATTGCTTTGGCGAAGGCAAGATGCACGACACCGCGATGCTCCTGGGGTTGCTCGGCGGGCCGGAATACAACCGCCCGGCCGAGATCATCACCGAGCCATTCGGCAGCTCCGGCACCGGCCAGATCAACGCCATTTTTCCGCTCTGAATACATGTGGGAGCTGTCTCGCCCGGCGAGACAGCTCCCACATTGAATCGCGTACAGAAGGAGGCTTTGCATGCCACATTTCATCGCCGAATACACCGACAACCTCGAACCCCAGGCTGACCTGCCGGGGCTGTTTGAAAAGGTCCACCAGGTGCTGGGAGACAGTGGCGTGTTCCCCCTGGGCGGTATCCGCAGCCGCGCCGTACGCCTGGACACCTGGCGCATGGCCGATGGCAAGCACGACTACGCCTTCGTCCACATGACCCTCAAGGTCGGCCACGGCCGCGACCTGCCGACCCGCCAGGCCGTGGCGCAAGCCCTGTTCACGGTGATCACCGAACACTTCGCCGCCTTGCAGGCGCAACGGTTGCTGGCCCTGTCGTTCGAGATGATCGAGCTGCACCCGCAACTGAACTTCAAGCAGAACAACGTCCACGCGTTTTTAAACAACCAGGCGGGCTGATATCCATCAACTGAACGAGATCACCTGTAGGAGCGAGCTTGCTCGCGAAGATCGTCAACGATAACGCGTGCCTGCTGGATAACCGCGATGGCCTTGAGGTCTTTGCAAGCAAGCTCGCGCCTACAGTGGGTTTCATTCGCTTGACGGTGCAGTCTCGCCTCCCCAACGGCCTCTCAGACAAAAAGTACAACATCATGAGCACAGCCAATACCGCCCACAGCGTCACCCTTGCCGAGCATGATCGCACCCACAGCACCGTCACCTGGCGACTGATGCCGTTGTTGCTGATCTGTTATTTGTTTGCCCACCTGGACCGGATCAACATCGGCTTCGCCAAGATGCAGATGAGCACCGACCTGCACTTCAGCGACACGGTGTATGGCTTTGGTGCCGGCCTGTTCTTTATCGCCTACGCGCTGTTCGGCGTGCCCAGCAACATCGCCCTGGACCGCGTCGGCCCACGGCGCTGGATTGCCTGCCTGATGGTGGTGTGGGGCATCCTGTCCACCAGCATGCTGTGGGTCGAAAGCGCCAGCGGCTTCTATGTCCTGCGTTTTCTGCTGGGGGTGGCCGAGGCTGGCTTCTTCCCGGGGATCCTGGTGTTTCTCAACCGTTGGTACCCGGCCCGTCGCCGGGCGCAGATCACCGCCCTGTTCGCCATCGCCGTACCCATGGCCGGGGTGATTGGCGGGCCACTGTCCGGCGCGATCCTGGAGAACTTCCACGACTTTGGCGGCATGCGCGGCTGGCAGTGGATGTTCTTGATCGAAGGCGCACCGGTAGTGCTGTTGGGCCTGGTGGTCCTCAAGTGCCTGCCGGACAGTTTTGAAACGGTGAAGTGGCTCAACGACACGCAAAAGCAACAGCTGCGCGAGCAGTTGAGTACCGAGGAAAAACGCAAATCCATTACCTCCTTTGGCGGGATCATCCGCGACCCACAAGTCTGGCTGCTGGTCGCGATCTATTTTGCCGTGATGCTGGCAGTCAACACCCTGGCGTTCTGGATGCCCACCCTGATCCATGGCGCCGGCATCGGCCGTGACAGCCAGGTCGGCCTGTTGAGTGCCGTGCCGTACCTGGCCGGGTGTTTCTTCATGATCGGCTGCGGACGCTCCTCGGACCGTAACCGCGAACGCCGCTGGCACTTGTGCGTACCGTTGCTGATGGCCGCCGTGGGCATCGCCATCACCGGCCTGGCACCGGGCAACCCGCTGTTGGTGATGAGCGGCCTGATCATCGCCGGCATGGGCGCCAGCGCCGCGCTGCCGATGTTCTGGCAACTGCCACCGGCGTTCCTGTCCAACTGCACCCAGGCCGCCGGAATCGCCATGATCAGTTCGTTCGGCAGCATCGCTTCGTTCCTCGCGCCGTACCTGATCGGCTGGATGCGCGACACCACCCAAAGCGCGAGCCTGGCCCTGTATGTGCTGGCGCTGTTTATCGCCCTTGGCGGCCTGCTGGTGTTGCGCACCAACGCCGCCATCGTCAATCCTCAGTAAGAGAGTTTCGTCATGCTTGATCCACAGCTCATCCTGCAAGCCGCCGCCCAACTGGACCATGCCGAACGCAGCCGCGAACAGGTACGCCAGTTTTCCCTCGATCATCCAGGCATCACGATCGAGGACGCCTACGCCATCCAGCGCGCCTGGGTCGCCCAGAAGATCAAGGGCGGGCGCAAGCTGGTCGGGCACAAGATCGGCCTGACCTCGCGGGCCATGCAGGTATCGTCGAACATCACCGAGCCGGACTACGGTGCGCTGCTCGACGACATGCTGTTTGAGGAAGGCACCGACATTCCGTTCGAGCGCTTTATCGTGCCGCGGGTCGAAGTGGAGCTGGCGTTTATCCTCGGCAAGCCACTCAAGGGACCCAACTGCACGATCTTCGATGTGCTCGACGCCACCGAGTGGGTGATCCCGGCCCTGGAGATCATCGACGCACGCATCCAGCAGATCGACCCGCACACCAAGGCCACACGCAAGGTGTTCGACACCATCTCCGACAACGCCGCCAATGCGGGCGTGGTCATGGGTGGCCGTGCGGTGCGCCCGACCGAGATCGACCTGCGCAAAGTACCGGCCGTGCTGTACCGCAACGGCGTGATAGAAGAGTCCGGGGTCTCGGCCGCCGTGCTCAACCACCCGGCCAAGGGCGTGGCCTGGCTGGCCAACAAGCTGGCGCCCTACGACGTCACGTTGTTGCCGGGGCAGATCATCCTCGGTGGCTCCTTCACCCGCCCTGTGGCGGCCAGCCCGGGCGACACCTTCCATGTCGACTACGACATGCTCGGCTCGATTTCCTGCCGTTTCGTCTGACCTCAGGAGGACTGTTTCATGGACATGCCTGTCAACCGCTTCAAGCAGCGGCTCAATAGCGGTGAAGCGCAAATCGGCCTGTGGCTCGGGCTGGCCGACGCCTACTGTGCGGAGCTGGCGGCCAATGCCGGTTTCGATTGGTTGTTGATCGACGGCGAACACGCACCCAACGACCTGCGCGGCATGCTCGGCCAATTGCAAGCCGTGGCGCCCTACGCCAGCGAGGCGGTGATTCGCCCGGTGATCGGTGATACCGCGTTGATCAAGCAGGTGCTGGATATCGGCGCACAGACCTTGTTGGTGCCGATGGTCGAAAGCGCCGCCCAGGCTCGGGAGCTGGTGCGCGCCATGCGTTATCCGCCCCAGGGCATACGCGGGGTGGGCAGCGCCCTGGCGCGGGCTTCGCGCTGGAACAGCATCGACGGCTACCTGGACCAGGCCGATGCGCAGATGTGCCTGTTGGTGCAGATCGAAAGCCTGCAAGGCCTGGCGAACCTGGATGCGATTGCCGCCGTTGAAGGCGTCGATGGGGTATTTATCGGCCCGGCGGACTTGAGTGCATCCATGGGGCACCGGGGCAATCCGGGGCACCCGGATGTGCAAGCCGCCATCGAAGATGCCATCGCACGGATTCGCCAGGCGGGCAAGGCTGCGGGGATTCTCAGTGCCGATGAGAAACTGGCCCGGCGTTATATCGAGCTGGGGGCCGGGTTTGTCGCGGTCGGGGTGGATACCACCGTGCTGATGCGTGGGTTGCAGGGGTTGGTGGGGAAATTCAAAGACAAGCCGGCGCCTGTGAGCACTGGCGGCGTGTACTAATCAACTTCCAACGGCGCAGGACCCAATGTGGGAGCGGGCTTGCTCGCGAAAGCGGTGTGTCAGTCAATATATTCGGTGACTGAACCACCGCTTTCGCGAGCAAGCCCGCTCCCACATTTTCGATGCGTGGTGTTTCAGCGCTTGATGTTTTTCAGCTCATCGAGCAGCCCCAGCAAGGTCTGTAACTTCTGTGCCCCCAACTGCTCCTGCAAGCGCTGATAGTTGGCCTCCATGCACTGGCTCATGGACGCAAAACTCGCCCGGCCCTTGTCCGCCAGGGTCACCAGGACCCGTCTTTGATCCTGCTCGGCCTTGCGCCGGTGGATCATCCCCGCCGCTTCCATGCGCACCAGCACACCGGTCATGCTCGGCTTGAGAATGCAGGCCAGTTCCGCCAGTTGATAAATCTCCAGTTCGTCGTGCTGATTGAGGATGCGGATCACCCGCCATTGCTGCTCGGTCAGGCCGTGCTCGTTCAGCGATGGGCGGAAAAAACTCATGGCCGCTTCGCGGGCCTGTAACAGGGTGAGGGTCAGGGATTGCCGGGGTTTGAGCATAAAGTCAGGATCACGTGATATTTAGTTAATGTTTTAACGAAACTCTAACATCCCCGCCCCGCGCTCGCGCTATAACTTAGGGGTCGCGCACGTCCATGGCGCGCTGAATCAAAAGCCCCGGCACGCAGGATCAAGACAATGATCGCGCCAGGGGCCCTAATGAAGACACTGCTTTAGAGCCTTCCTTCACTTTTCAGGCTGCGCCATGATCAACATCGAAACCCCTACGTATTACACCGCTACCAAGAAGTACAACCTGAGCTTTCCCACCCTGGAACAGGACATCGAGGCCGACGTCGTGGTGATTGGCGGCGGCTTTTCCGGGATCAATACCGCCCTGGAACTGGCGGAAAAAGGCATCACCAATATCGTCGTGCTAGAAGCGCGCTACCTGGGCTTTGGCGGCACCGGGCGCAATGGCGGGCAGATCATGGCCGGCATCGGCCACGACCTGGAGAAGATCAAGAAAGACGTGGGCGAGGACGGTCTGCGCCAAGTCTTCGAGATCAGCGACCTGGGCGCCGACATCATCAAGGACCGTATCGCCAAGTACAACATCGATGCCGACTTCTGCCACGGCTATGGCTACATGGGTTTCAACGCTCGCCAGGAAAAGACCCTGCGGGCCTGGGAAAAAGACTTCAAGTCGATCAACAGCAAACATGAAATCCGCTTCCTCGGCGGCTCCGACGTCAAGCAGATCATCGGCTCCGACGCCTACAGCAGCGCCCTGCTGCACATGGGTGGCGGGCATGTGCATTCGCTGAACCTGCTGCTGGGCGAAGCCACCGCCCTCGCCGGCCATGGCGTGCGGATCTTCGAGAACAGCCCGGCACTGGAAGTCAGCTACGGCGAGCGCATCACCGTGCGCACCGGGCGCGGCTCGGTCAAGGCCAGCAAGTTGTTGTGGGCCTGTGACAGTTTCCTCAACAAGCTGGAGCCGGAGCTGCATCGCTCGACCATCAACACCTACGCCTTCCAGATGATGACCGAGCCATTGAGCGAAGAGCTGATCCAGCGCATCAGCCCGATTCGCGGGGCCTACAGCGATATCCGTCCGGTGATCGACTACTACCGGGTGACCAACGAGAACCGCCTGTTGTTCGGCGCTGCCACGCCGTTGGTGGAGCACATTCCCGGCGACTTGAAAGCCTGGAACCGCAAGCTGATGCTGAAAATTTTCCCCTACCTCAAGGACGTGAAGATCGACCTGGCCTGGGGTGGCCCGATGGCCTGCAGCCCGAACCTGTTCCCGCAGATCGGCACTCTGCCGGGACGCAGCAATGCGTTCTTCGTCCAGGGTTATTCGGGTTTCGGTGTCACCCCCAGCCACATCATCTGCAAGGTCCTGGCCGAAGGCATGAGCGAAGGCTCGGCGCGCTATGACCTGGTCAGCTCGGTGCATCGCCCGACGATTATCGGCAAGGACGCGATCCGCCCACTGTTGCTGACCGCCGGCAAATCCTGGCACCAACTGTCCGGCTACTGGAATGGTCGCCGCTAACCCCTTTTTTATCCCTCTGGAGCAACTGCAATGACCCTTGTTACCCTCAAAAAAGATATCCAACTGTCTGAACTCGACGCCTGGGGCACCGTTGCCGATCTCGGTTCCGAAATCCTCGAAGGCGAACTCAAGGCCTTCGGCAAAATGACCTTTGGTGCGCCCACCGACAAGGTCAGCAGCGCCTATTTCGGCACCACCCAGGGCAAGTTCCGCATGGTCTACCCGTTTAACGAACAGGCCACGGTGGTCACCGGCGAAGTGCGTCTGACCGACGAGGCCAGCGGCCAAACCACCACCTACAAAGCGGGCGACAGCTGGTTCGTGACCCAGGGCACGCCAGTGCTGTGGGAAGTGCTGAGCGAGAGTTTCGTCAAACACTACTTCGCGGTCGTATAACTACTTTGCTCTATGTGGGAGCGAGCAAGCCCGCTCCCACATTCGGTGTGTGGTGGTTGATGATTGGAGTTCAGGCCATCCGGCTGGAACGAAATGCCTTGGGCGACAGGTCAAACTGCTTCTTGAACGAACGGCTGAAATGCGCCGAATCGGTAAAGCCCCATTTATAGGCAATCGAAGTGATCGACTCGCTACGCAAGAACGGGTTGGTCAAGTCATCCGCACTGCGTTTGAGCCGCGCACGCTGGATGTAACGGCAGACGCTGTCGTCCTGCTCCTCGAACAGCCGGTATAAATGACGCACCGAGATGTTCAAGCGGCTGGCCAGGCCGACAGGGCTCAGGCCAGGCTGGCTCAAGGACTCATCAATGACTTTCTGCACGTAGCTGCGCAGGTTGTTGCCTTGCAACGCGGTGGTGTCGTCGCGCGCGTCGTCATCCTGCTCCAGGGCTGAGCCCAGCAGCGACACAAAAGCACGCTGCAACGCCTCGACCTCATCCTCGGCGCCTTCGCTGCCCTTGCACAATTGGTCCATCAACACATGCAGCATGCGCCCACAGGCTTTGCTGGAGGAAATCTTGCCAAAGGTCTTCGCTTGGCTGCCCATCTGCTTGCACACCTGGGCACGCGGCAACGACAGCGAGATATGTTCGATCAAGCCGAACGGGGTGATTTCAATGGAGCCCACCGAGTCCATCAGCAGCAGTTCGCCAGGGGCCAGTTGCACCCGCTGGCCGTTCTGCACGACCTGTGAATAGCCGCTGCGCTGGCTGACCAAAAAGCAATCCTGGTCGTTATCGTGGTCGGGATTGGTCACTTGGCGCTTGATCAGGCCGGCGTTGGTACGCAGGCTGGCCAAGGGCAACCCGCCGCTTGAAAGCATGGAAAACTCGCCGATAAACAGCGAACGGTTGAAAGCCAGTTCGGTGTCGAAGTGGCCGCACATCGCACGCAAGTCGCGGTTCCAGGTGTCGAGCCCCTGTTGTGCACTCTGTTGGATACCCATGGGTGTCTCCACAATGGCTTATTATTTTTGTCGGGCAATAGTTAACATGTTACCTATATGCGCGCAACAAGTACCTGCCTGCCATTGTGTTAGCACTAATAATGCCAATCAGAGCGTGCGCAATACGCGTTGCAGGCCGGCCAGCACAGCCAGCAGCGCATCCCGCTGCACGCGGCTCAAGGCGATGTAGCGCCGAAAGGCCGGCATGCGGTTGACCACCTCGCTGCCGCCCATATGCTCCAGGCGCACGAGCCACTGACGGCCGTGCAGCTCGATATGCAGGCGCTTGAAATCCAGGAGCATCAATGCCCCATGCAGGGCACTGTCCGGCTGCAAACACGCCTGCAGTTGCCCCAACAATGCGCGTTCGCCGGTACGTTGCCGACAGCAGATCCCCGTGCGCCGGATGGCCCCGCCATGGTGCAATTCAAAGTGTGCCGCGCCCTCTGTCGAGGCAGGCAGGCGCAGGCTGAATTCGGTCATGACCAGGTGCATCAACAGCTGCGACTCGGTGCGCTCGCAAATTTCCAGGTGCAGGCTGTCATCGTCCAGGATGGCCCGCGCCAGGGTCGGCGAGACCCACTCGAACCGTGCCAGCCCCAGGTTGCGCCGCAGTTGCCCAAGGGTGCGCCCCGGCTGATAGCCCGCCGGCGCCCGTTGTGCGCTGAACAGTTCAGACAGTTTTTGCCGCAGCGCTGACATAGCCGTGGTGAGTGTGACCCGGTTCATTGGCAAACTCCTTGGCCAGCACGTCTTCCACCGACGCCGGCATGAATGGATTGACCTTCTGCACCACCAGGGTCCAGAACAGCGCATACACCGCAGTACCGCCCAGCATCACGCCGAACGGGATGTAGATATCCGCCGGATTCATCCCCGGTGGTGTGATAAACCACATGCCCAGCAGAATGCCGGCGCTGGACAGGATCTGCGGCAACGGGAACAGCGGCGAGCGGTACGCACGCGGCAAGTCGGGACGACGAATGCGCAGGATCACCACCGACACCGTCACCAGCAGGTAGGCAAAACTCCAGGCACACACCGCCGCCAGCACCAGGTGCATGATGTTATCGGTGTTACCGCCCAGGTACAGCGCGTGCAGGCAGGGGATCAGCATCGCTACCAGGATGCACAGTACCGGGGTCTTGAAGCGTGGATGCAGGTAGGTGAACACCTTCGGCAACGCGCCATCCACCGCCATGCCGTAGAGAATCCGTGGCACACCCGCCATCAAGGTATTGATGGTGGCGGCGCCCGCAAACAGAAAGCCGACCCCCAGCCACAGCGGCCCGATCTGCCCCATCACCTGTTCGGCGAAGCGTGGAATCGCCATGGGTGTATCCAGCAAATGCACGCCGCTGGCCGCGTCCAGCACCACGTTTTCTACCTGGCGTTTCATCGCCGCGCCGTAGATGAACATGCACGTCGCCACGCCCATCAGGCCAAGCATCATTGCCCGCGGCATGACCTTGGCCGACTGGCGCAAGTCCGGCGCCAGCGGGGTGACGAACTCGCAGCCGACAAACATGAACATCGCCATGCCCACCAGGGACAACACCGTCACCAGGTCGCTGCCCACCAGGGATTCGCCAAACCAGCCGTCCAGTTGCACCGCCGGCGCAGCGATCAAGCCCAGCACGCCAAACACCATCAAGGTGGTCCACATACCGAAGGTCAGGATGATTTCGGCGCGGCCAAAGGCACTGACACCGAACACATTGAGCACACCAAACACCAGCACAAAGCCGACCCCAAGCAACCAGGAGCCGCCGGCGGATTCGGCCAGGGTATTGAGGTGCTCGAAGTTCACCAGGGCCATGACGCCGGCAAGGATGGTCTCGGCGGTGCCGGCAAACACATGCACGATCAGGTAGGCCGACAAGGTGCCGGTGATCGCAAAGAAACGACCCATGCCGCAGTTGATGTAGTCGTACACCGAGCCGGTGGTGGGCAGGATCGATGCGGCCTCGGCGAAGGTGGTGGCCTGGGCCAGCATCATCACCACGGCGATCAGCATGGCCAGCGCAAACGCGCTGCCGCCGATGCCAAAGCCCATGGTCGCGGTGAGAATCACCGGGCTTGCCATGATCAGGCCAATGGTGCTGGCCAACGCGGTGGGAAAACCCACCGTGCCCCGGTTCAGGTGCGCGGTAAGTCTGTCATTGATCGACATGGTGCAGATCCTCGAAGGGGATTTTTAGAAGTGCTTGCACTGTGCGCCCCGCCCAACCTGATCGTCTTGCCCCTGGCTGCCGCTGGTTTTGTTGCTCCCTGCCAGGGCTCGCGGCCTGGCGGCCAGGATCAATTGCCTGGCACGCAGGTGAAAGACTTACGCTGCCGACGCTCGCCCTAATGCCCCCTCAACTTCATCTTGCTGGGGACTATAACAATGGAGCACACACGCAAAACCCACCACCTACACCCGGTCGTCGGCCTGGGTCTGGCGCTGTTGATCGGCCAACCTGCGGCCCAGGCAATCGAACTGTATGCCGACGACGACACCACCGTCACCGGCAACTTTCTCGCGGTGTACGGGATGTTCAACAGCCGCAAGAACTACGAGGGCAGCCCGGGCGGTTCGACCTGGCGTGAAGGCTTTATCAAATATGGCGTGAGCATCGACCAGCGCCTGGGCGACCTGGGCAGTGTGTACGGCACCACCAATCTGGTGAGTTCGGGTACCTGGGGCGATGGCGATGCTTCCCGCGTGACCGACGGCAGCGAGCGCACCACCAAGTTCGAGGAAGCCTTTGCCGGCTGGCGCTCGGGCAATCTGTTGCCCGCGTTGGGCAAGGATGGCCTGGACCTGTCGTACGGGCGCCAGATCATCACCGTGGGCGATGGTTTTATCATCAATGACGACGGCCCGAACCTGGGCAATGGCGTGGCCGATGGTGAGTTCGATCGCGGTGGCGCCTATTACATCGCGGCGCGGCATGCCTTCGACAAGGCAGCGGTGGTGCGCCTGGGCGGCAAGGACGGCCTGCATGGCAGCCTGATGTGGATCGAGTCCGACAACCGCGCCCAGGCCCTGACCGAAATGGCCATCGGCACCCTGGAATACAGCGCCGCACCGGGCACCCTGGGCCTGACGTACCTGCATGGCATTGATGTCGACGAACGCTATGCCAGTGACGTGCAAAAGCAACGCAAGGGCATGAACCTCTACAGCCTGCGCGGCAGCGGGAATGCCGGGATCGACAATGCGCACTTCTCGTTCGAATACGCCTGGCAGGACAAGGATCCAGGGCCGGAAAAAGCCTGGTACGCCGAAGCCGGCTATACCTTTGCCGACCTGCCCTGGTCGCCGGACCTGACCTACCGTTATGCGCGCTATTCGAAGAACTGGGATGCACTGTTTGCCGGTTTCAACCGGGGCTTTGGCACCTGGGTCCAGGGCGAAGTGGCGGGCAACTACTCCGGCCCCTACAACACCAACACTTCGGTGCAGCATGTGGCACTCAAGGTCAAACCGCTGGACAACCTGACCCTCGGCGCGCTGTTCTTCGACTACACGACCGTGAGCAAACGCAACATGCTCGACCTCGATGGCCGTGAGCTGGACCTGTATGCCGAATGGGCGGTGAATGACCACCTGATCATCACGCCGTTGATTGGCCTGTACCAACCGGACAAGGACCAGGACACCGGCGGCAACCAGGTCGGCGGCAATGGCACCAATGTGTACAGCCAGTTGGTGGTCGCTGTGCCGTTCTGAGCTATGGATACTTACCGCCATCCCAATGTGGGAGCGGGCTTGCTCGCTCCCACAGGGGCGCTCTGCGCCCTCATGGCAGCCACAGACATACGCCCCGGCAGGCACAGTCAAGCCGTGACCTTGCGCGTTGGTTAGCCTCAGGCTTTCCTTTTTGATCAGGAACACCCCATGAGCGATATCGCGCTGCTGCCCCAGGTCGAAGCCTTCTTGCGTCGAGACCATGGCCTGTTCATCGACGGCCACTACGTCCCCAGCCAGTCCAGCCAGACCCTGGAGGTAATCAACCCCGCCACCGGCAAGGTCATCGCGACGGTGATCGATGCGCAAGCGGCTGATATTGAGCTGGCCGTGGCGTCTGCCCGGCACGGCTTCAAACAGTGGTCACAAACCGCCCCGGCGGTACGTGGCAATGTGCTGCTGAAACTGGCTGACCTGCTGGAGCAAAACCGCGAGGAACTGGCGCAGATCGAGACCTGCCAGTCGGGCAAGATCATCCAGATTTCCCGCGCCTTTGAAGTGGACCAGGCCGCGCATTTCCTGCGCTATTACGCAGGCTGGGCAACCAAGATCAGCGGCCAGACCCTCACCCCGTCGCTGCCCTCGTTTGCCGGCGAACGCTACACCGCCTTCACCCTGCGCGAACCGGTCGGCGTGGTGGTCGGCATCGTGCCGTGGAATTTCTCCACCATGATTGCCATCTGGAAACTCGCCTCGGCCCTGGTGACCGGTTGCAGCATCATCATCAAACCCAGCGAATTCACGCCGCTGACCCTGCTGCGCATTGCCGAACTGGCGGTGCAAGCCGGCCTGCCCGCCGGTGTGCTGAACGTGCTGACCGGCGGTGGCCAGGTGGGCAAGGGGCTGATCGAACACCCCGGCACCGACAAGGTGTCGTTCACCGGTTCGGTGCCCACCGGCATTGCGGTCGGCCGCGCGGCCATGGGCGCCGGCCTGACGCGGGCGACTCTGGAGCTGGGTGGCAAAAACGCGGCGGCGTTCCTACGCGATGTGCCGCTGGAAACCGCCGTCAACGGCATTATCGAGGCCGGGTTCCTGCACTCGGGGCAGATCTGTGCGGCGGCCGAGCGTTTCTTTGTCCACCGCTCGCAAATCAACCCAGTCATGGAGGCCCTGGCCCAGCGTTTGAGCGCACTGAATATCGGCTCGCCGCTGGATGAGCGCACCGAATTCGGCCCGGTCACCCATCGCCAACACCAAGCGAAGCTGGAAGGTTTTTTTGCCACCGCCCGCGCCGAAAACAACACGATTATCTACGGTGGCCAACCGATGGATCGACCCGGTTGCTACGTCGAGCCCACGGTGATCCTCGCCAACAGCATCAACGATACGCTGCTCACCGAAGAAACCTTCGGCCCCATCGCCACGTTCCTGCCCTACGACGACGAGGACGAGTTGCTGGCACTGATGAACCACACTGCCGGCGGCCTCAGCGCCAGCCTGTGGACCAACGACTTGGGCAAGGCCCTGCGTATGGTCCCGGCCATCAACGCCGGCACGGTGTGGGTCAACATGCACACCCTGCTCGACCCGGCCGTACCATTCGGTGGCAACAAATCCTCGGGAATTGGCCGCGAGTTTGGCAATGCGTTTATCGAGGACTACACCGAACTCAAGTCGGTCATGATGCGTTATTGATTACCCTGGGATCAGCGCCTCCGCCTCGATCTCGATCAACCACTCGGGCAGCGACAAACCGCTGACGATGATCCATGACGACGGCGGCGGGTTGCGCGGAAAACGCTCGCGCAAAGCGGCGGCGATGGGTTCCTGCTGATCGCGGGCGGACTCGACGATGTACAGGCGCAGCATAATCACATGGGACAGATCGCCCTCGACCGCCGCCAGGACCTTTTCGATATTGTCCAGGGCCGTGGCGGTCTGCTCGGCGATGCCTGGGCCGACGGTGCGTTCGTCAGCGTCCACGCCGACCTGACCAGACAAGAGAATACGCCGCCCCTCACGCACTTCCATGGCCTGGCTGAAACCGTATTGCAGGGAGTTGAAGACTGTCGGGGGATTGATGGTTCTTCGTTGCATGACGACTCCTTGTTGTCTGTAGGAAACAAGGCTACCTCAACGGTTTTTCCGGCTCTTGGAGAAGTTGCATATTTCAACATCTGGAAACAGAACGCCTTGCAATCAACCTCTCCCCTGCCTATATTCGCGCCAGGCGCCCTCTACGCCACCTTCCGCGGAAAGGGCTGCGCCCAGGACATGACTGCATACCCCATCACTACGACTCCCAACCTTAAAGCGGACAAGGTTTGTGCAAGGAGATCGTATGTCGCAACGCCCCGCCTCACCGGCCACTGACGGTCGTATCAACCTTGAGCAGCAGCGCAAGCGTGCCAAGGAGCTTTTGCAGCGTATGAAACAAGGCACGGCGCCCGCTGAACTGGCGCAGGTTGCCAACCTGCCACCGACCCTTTCCGATGCTCAATGGCTAGTTGCCCGGCAGTTGGGTTTCAGCAGTTGGCCCAAGCTCAAGGCCCATGTGGACGCCGTGGATTTTGCCGCCAACCACCCAGGTTTCGAGGCCAGCGATGAAGCGCGCACCACCCATTGGCGCTGCGGCAATGATATTGCCCACAGCCTTGGTGTGGCGGGGTTCAAGGGACGGTTTCGGATGCTCACGGATCCGCTGTGCATGGGCCCGGTCCAGGCCTTGCCGGGCGAGGCCTACCGGGCAACACGGGCGCGGTTCATCAGCCAGGCGTTTGCCCTGGACCTGGCAGATGCCGCACGCCGCCTGGACGACGAATACCAGCATCTTGAGGAACTGGGCAGTGCCGATCACAGCGTGCTGTGGTGCGAGGCCGATGCCTATGACCAGTTGTTTTTGATCCGTGCGCTGGCCGGGCTTGAGCGCGTGCCCACCAGGCTGGAACTGATCGAAGTCGACCGCATCCCCGGCGTGCAACGCTTTATCGGCATCGGCCAATTGGCGCCACCGGTATTGGCTTGGCTGTGGCCACAACGGCGACCTGTCGATGAAGCCATGCGCCAACTGGCCCGGCAAGCATGGGCCGCCTATTGCAACAGTTCGCCAGTGAATCTGGCGCAACTGGCCCACGCCACTCATCCCTGCCTGCCCTTGCTGGCCCCGGCATTGCGCCGGCAGTTACAGGAGCTACCAGGCGCTCGCGATGGCCTGTCGCTGACCGAGCGCCTGGCCCTGCAGTATCTCGCCGAGGTCGGCCCCACGGCGTTTGCCCGGGTGTTCGCCGAGTTGATGGCCAAGCGTGAGCCCCTGCCCTTTCTCGGCGACATGATGTTTCATGCCCTGCTGCGTCCCTTGATCGACGGAGCCGATCCATTGCTGACGGAGTCCGAGGCTGATCTGCCATGGCCCGGCCGCACATTGACCCTGACACCGCTGGGCGCCAGGGTGTTGCAAGGCCGCGCGTACTGGCCAGACCATGCAAGCCACACACGTTGGGTCGGTGGCGTGCAGATCATGCCCGGCCTGCCTCACTGGACGCTGGATGACGAGGGCGAACCACTCTGGCGGGCATGACTGCCTTGGCTGAGCATCTGCAATGTGTAGCGCAACGATGCCGGCAACATCGGGCCGTGGCCCAATCCGGCAAAGGTCTGCTGGCGTACCTGCAAGCCATGGACCTGTTGCAGGCTGCCCACTAGCGTCTTGAACGCCGTGTCGCTGGCCTCTTTGGACGGCGACACACTGGCCGGGCTGGCCGGTTCCAGGTCGCCACGCATCAGCAGCAAGCGCGGCCGGCTGCCGTTCAAGCGTTGTACCAGAGCTTGAGACTCGGCGCTCACAACGCCTTGATTCCACCACAACGAAGGACTCGCGGCGGCGTAGTCATCGAAGGCTTGCGGGCGCGTCAGCAAGGCATGCAGCACCAGCAGGCCGCCATAGGAGTGGCCCCATAGCAATTGCCGCTGCGGGGTGATACCCAGACGCTGATTGACCTGCGGGCGGATATTTCCGCTCAGCAAATCCAAAAATACATCCGCACCGCCACTGGGCACCGCAGTCAACGGATCCCGTTGCTCCACGGCACTGCCGACCCTTGGCGTGTAGTCGAAGGTGCGTGCATTGCGCTCGATGCGCAGCGGCGTGGCATAACCCACGGCGACCAACACCGGCGGTGACGCACTCTGCGCCAATTGATTCAAACCCTGGCTGTCCAGCGCGGCCATCGCGGCGTTGCCATCGAGCAGGTACGCCACCGGGCTGGCGTCACTCACCGCAGGCGGCTGCCCCAGCCAGATCCGGTAATGGCGAGCGCCATCCGCCGACTCCAGCTCCAGGGTGCTGAACCTGTAGGCACTGGCCTCACGCAACACCGGCGCATCCATCAACTGATCAGGTGCAGGTTTGGCGACGGCAGCCTGGGCCATCAGCAACAGCGCCAGGCTGATCAGGCGCCCCATCAGAAGGACGCCGTGAGGCTGGTGTACAAGGTACGACCGGACTGGTTATAGGTCGCGGCGCCTGCCCCTTCGATATTCGCTACACCCTGGGCATTGCCTTCGCGCCACAGGCGTTTGTCGAACAGGTTGTCGACGCCGGCCGTCAGGCTCAGGTTCTGGGTGAAGGCGTACGTACCGCTGACCCCGGCAATAGCATACGGCGATAGCTGGTTGTTGCCCGACCCCGTCACGCGCTCGCCGTGGTAGTCGTATTTTTTCGGGGTTTGCTTGCCGTACCAGGCCACGCTCATTTGTAGGGACAGGTCATCGCTGGCCTGCCAGTCGAGCATCGAGTTCAAGGTGTACTTGGGCGCGACGGACAGCACATCGCCGGTCTGCTTGTTTTTCGATTGCAGCATGTAGGTGAAGTTGTTGGTCCAGTTCAACTGCTCGGTCAACGGCAGGGCCAGGGTGCCTTCCAGCCCTTCGACCAGGGCCTTGGGCACGTTTTCCCACTGGAAGATACTCGCGTTGGCCGTGGTGCCGGTGCCGCCGCTGGCGCTGCCGACCGGAGTCAGGCCCGACTCGATCTTGTTTTTGTAATCGTTACGGAAGTACGTCAGGCCCGCCACAACCCCGTCATTGCGGTACTCGATCCCCAATTCCTTGTTGACGCTGGTTTCGGCATCCAGGTCGGCATTGCCTTGCAGGTAGCAACTGGTGGTCTGCCCGTAGCAACCCTGGCCATTGCTGTACAGCAAGTAGTTGGGGTTGAGCTGGTAGAGGTTGGGCGCCTTGTAGGAACGGGCGATCCCGGCTTTCAGGGTCAGGGTGTCGGTGAGCACTTGGGACAGGTTCAGCGACGGGCTCCAGTTGTCACCCACCACGTCGTGGTGGTCCATGCGCAGGCCCGGGGTCAGGCGTGTGCCAGGGCGCAGTTCGATATTGTCCTCGACGAACACCGAGAAGATCCGCGCCGAGGACGAGCTGCTGCGGTTGCTCCCGGCCAGCCCAGGCACGCTGCCCCCGGCGGTGGTGGTTTGCACGTTGGAGCTGGGGTCATCCAGTTGCTGCTCGACCCATTCGGTGCCCACGGTCAGCACCTGGTCCACCCCGGCATGCAAGGGCAGGCTGACTTCACCGTGGGCGGTCAGGTCACGCAATACGCTGGTATTGAAGTCGCGGCTGGAGAAGATCCCTTCGGTGCCACCCGCCAGGCCCTCGCTGATCCGGCTGTTGCGGGTCTTCTCGTATTGCAGGTAGGCCAGGCTGGTGCCCAGGTCCCAGTCGCCGCGATGGGTCACGGCGTAGGTCTCGCGGTACATCACATTGGTCTCGTGGCCGAGCAGTTTTTTCACGTTGGCGTTGCTGTTGGTGTTCTGGGTGTCACCGGTGTAGATGTTGCCCTGGCGGCTGAAACCGGCTTCCAGGTCCAAGGTCTGCTCAGGCGTCATCTTCCAGCTCAACAGGCCGTTGACGTCCTTGTTGCGCACCCCTTCGCGCCCCGCCGGCAAGGTGCCGACCTGGTTACCGGTACGTTTGGACTCATGACCGCTGTTGATATCGGCGTCGTCGGCATTGGTTTTCGCCACGTTGCCGTACACCCGGTAGCTGAGGGTGTCGGTGAGCGGGCCGTTCAGGCCGAAGTTCATGCGCTGGGTCTCGCCTTCGGCGCTGTGCTGGGCGAAGTTGTGGTAGATCGTCGCCGAACCGTGGGTCTCGGTACCGGGTTGTTTGGTGATGATGTTCACCACGCCACCGGCGGCGCCGTTGCCATAGCGGGCGGCAGCCGGGCCACGGATGACCTCGATCCGCTCGACCTGGTCGGCGGGCACCCAGTTGCTGTCGCCACGGCTGTCACGCTCGCCGCGCCAGCCATAGCGCACGGAGTTACGGCTGCCCACCGGCTTGCCATCAACCAGGATCAGGGTGTTTTCCGGGCCCATGCCACGGATATCGATCTGTCGGTTGTTGCCGCGCTGACCGCTGCTGGAATTGCCCGTGAGGTTGACGCCGGGCATGGTGCGGATGATGTCCGACAGATCGTTGGCCGGCGGGCGCTTCTTGATGTCTTCGGCGGTGATGATCGACACGCCGGGCGCCTGCTTTATCTCTTCCTGCGCCGTGCCCAGGACGGTCTGGGTTTGCAGCTCAAGACGCGCGGGGGCCTCGGGCTCGGCGGCAAAGCTGCTAGCGGGCAGCAGGCTGCAAATACTCAGGGCAAGCAGGGACAGGGGCGGCAGGCGGTGCATGCGGGGGTCTCCGAAACGTCAAGCCCACCGATAGCGGTAGGCCAGCAAAGATCGCAGATGATAATCAGATGCAATTGCGAGTAAAGAACATTAACTTTCTAAACATTTGCCCCAGCCACCCGCAGGTGCATGCGCAGACCTTGCCCGCCCTGGCTGGCCCATAACTGGCCGCCCTGCAATTGGATGGCGCGTCGGGCAATGCTCAAGCCCAGGCCAAACCCGTTACCGGGCGTACCGTCCAGGCGCAGGTAGGGTTCAAAGATCCGCTCCAGGTCGGCCTCGGCAACGCCGGCGCCCTGATCCTCGATGGTCAGCAACCACGTCTCGCCTTCACGTGCCCCGCTCAAGCGAATGACACCGCCTGGGGGGGAATGGCGGATTGCATTGCGCAGGATGTTCTCCAGGGCCTGGGCGAAACTGTTGAGGTGAACCCTGACTTCGCACTCCTCACCGACCTCGCACACCAACGCCTGCAATGGCCAGTCCGTCTCGAAATGCGCGTCCTGCACCAGCGCCTCCCACACCGAGGCCACTCGTACATCTTCGGCCTGCAATTGCGGCCGTTCAGTATCCAGCCAGGCCAGGTTGAGGGAATCATCCACCAGGCGCCGCATCTCCTCGACCTCACGCGCCAGCCGCTGTTCCAACTGCTGGCGCGCCAGGCCGCTTTCGCTGGCGATTTTCAAGCGGGCCAAGGGCGTGCGGATTTCATGGGACAAGGTGCGCAACAATTGGCGTTGCTGTTGCAGGCTTTGCCGCAGGCGCTCGGCCATGTGTTCGTAGGCACGCGCCAACTCGCCCAACTCGTCGCCGCGACGGGTTACAGCACTGCTGGCCAGCGGCGCCAGGTCACCGCCACTCAGGGCGTTCGCACGCTCGCGCAATTCGTTCAAAGGCACCACCAGGTGGCGATACAGCAACAGGCCCAGGCCCAAGGCCAAAACCACCGGCACCACACCGTGGGTAAACAGATGCGTCCACGGCGTCAGCCCCGGTGGCAGCAAGCGCTCGGGCAACTGCATGACCAAGCGGCCACGCTCCGGGTGTTGAGGGAAGGCAATGCTGACATAGGGCAGCTCATCCTCCAGGCGTTTGCTCATGGGCCAACTGGGCTTGCGCATAAAGGTCAGGTGGCTGACCTCAGCCGCCGTCAGCGGTTGTGTGCCAAGGCTTTGCAGGAACGGATCGAGCACGCCGACCCAGGTCTGCTCGCGTTGCTGCAGGGTCTGGCGCCATTGCTCCACGGCCTTGGCGTCACCGGTTGCGGCCACCTCTTCGGCCTGCGCGGCATAGGCGGTCAGGGCCGCGCGGTCAGGCTCTGCAAGAAAATAAGTACTGCGCTCGACCTGCAAGCCCCAGCCCCAGACCAACCAGACCAGCAGCAAGCAGAAACACACTTGCAACAGCGCCATTTTCCATAGCAGTGGATGCCGACGCTGCATCAGCCCAAGCCTTCACACAGCAGCACATACCCCTGATGGCGCACCGCCTCGATGCGCACGCCCTGCAAATCAATTGCCGCCAGCTTGCGGCGCACATTGCACACATGCACATCCAGGCCACGATCCAGCCGCGTATAGGCACGATGCAACACATGCTGGTACAGGAACGCCTTGGACAAGGGTTCGCCGACGTGCTCATGCAGGGTGGACAGCAAGCGGAACTCCGAAGCGGTCAGGCCTGCCGGGCAGCCGTTGAATAGAACATCACGGGCATTTACATCCAGGTCCAGCCATAGCGGCCTAGAGACAGGTGTACCGCGATCAAGCGCCACACGCCGCAGCAACGCGTCGATACGCACATCCAACTCGGCGAGGCTGAAGGGCTTGGGCAAATAGTCATCCGCGCCCTGGCTGAAACCGATGATGCGGTCCTGCTCGGCGCCCAGTGCCGACATCAGAATCACTGGTGTGCCCCGCTCGTTGCGCAAGCGCGCCAGCACATTCAGGCCGTTTTCGTTGGGCAGCATGATATCCAGCAGGATCAGCTCGACCGCTGGGTCCAGCGCCATGCTCAAGCCTTCATCACCGCGATGCGCGCTGCTCAAGGCGAAACCGCGTCGGCTCAAATGGGTACAAAGATGGGCGCACAGCTCGACGTCATCCTCGATGACCAGGATGCGCGCGGAAGAAGATGACATAGGCAGTGGATGATAACTGTTCACAATTAGGCCAGTTTCTCACTCGGAGAAACATTGCGCAACGAACGTCGCGTGTTGTGATGTTCAAGTGCGGATTATCAATATTTTAAAGAAACTGAATGCGTTGAACCTGGGCTTTTTCAGGTAAACACGAACAATCAAGCTATCTCCTCGTTAGGTCACATACCGGATGCAGGAGAATCACCATGTCGAAAACCACCGTCAGCCAATTCATGCACACCCTCCATCAACGCCTCACAGAGTTATGGGAAACCTGTGCCCGCGCCGGGGGCGCACGGCCATGACCCGCTTGCTGCTGGGCGCTGCGATGCTGGCACTGCTTATCGGGTGCAGCACCGTCAAACAGCCCGAGCTGGGCGTCGCAGTCCAAAGCTCCGGACAGATCTGGAATGCCGTGGCGCATTACAGCGGCCGCACGTTTCTCTCGGGGCCACGCTGGACCGGCACCCAGGGCCCGCAACTGACGGCTGTTGACCAGAATGGCCAGCACAGCGCCTATCCAAACAGCGCCTGGAACAACTGGGCGCCAGGATTGGATGCAACCAATGCCTTTGTGAACATCAATGCCTTGCGCCTGGAAGGCGACAAACTGTGGGTGGTGGATACCGGCTCGCCCGAGTTCGGCGGCAACCCCGTCAGCCAGGGCGCAAAGCTGGTGTGTATCGATCTGCCTACAAACAAGGTGGTTCGGACCTACTTCTTCGGGGCGGACATCGCCACAGCCGGCAGTTATGTGGATGACGTGCGCTTCAGCGCCGGCATGGCTTTGCTCACCGATGCGGGAAATGCCGGCATTATTGTGGTGGACCTGAAGACCGGCGCTGCCCGGCGTGTATTGAACCAACATGCATCGGTGGTCGCCCGGCCTGACCGGGACTTGATCCTCAGCAACCAGGTGGTCAAGGCTCCCGATGGTGACCCCCTGCGCGTCAACGCCGATCCGCTGGAAGTCAGCATTGATGGCATCTGGCTGTATTACGGCCCGCTGCAAGGTCCCTGGTCCAAGGTGCGTATCCAAGACCTTGCCAACCCGGCACTGAGCCCGGAACAACTGGCCGCGCGGGTTGAGTTCTTTGCCGATATCCCCGCAACCGGTGGCTCGGTCATGGACGCACAGGGCAACCTGTACTTTTCCGACCTGGCCCATGATGCCATTCGCGTACGCCGCACTGACGGGCAGATCGAAACCCTGATCGTGGACGAGCGATTGCATTGGGTTGACGCGCCGTTCCTGGACAAGGACGGAGTGCTGTGGCTGCCTACCCCACAAATGGACCGCGTTGCGCTGTTCAACAAGGGCAAATCCCTGGTGCAGTGGCCAGTGGGGGTTTATCGCTTATCGACACATCGCTGATCAGCGCGCACGCAAATTGCTTGGCGCTTTCACATCCCTTTCACAGTCGGGCGCCTAGGGTGATCCCAGCTCCTAGTGAAAACCTTTAAGCCCGCACTCCCCATCGCGGGCTTTTCTTTGTCTGTGATTTGGCTGGCAACGAGTTGCATACTCCTTGCCAGCCCAGTGGAGTGATATCTAATCGCCTCAGCCCACCTCAGAACTTGAACACATACGTCGTAATCAAGCGTGTCTCCGTATAATCCGGCCCCGCCGCGCTGCCGTTGCCATAACGGGTCTTGACGTCGTAACGGCGCCACTCCAACCCCAGGTTCTTGAAGGTCCCGGCCTGCACCACATAGCCAAGGGCCAGCCAGCGTTCGCTTTCCACGTTCTGGTCCAGGGCGTTGTTGCCACGGTCGATGCCTGTCCCGCGGAAGTAGCGCGTCTTGAACTTCAACCCCGGGACGCCCATCGCTGCGAAGTTGTAGTCATAACTCACTGACCAGGAGCTCTCATTGGGCTTGACGTAAGACACCACGGACCAGTTCACCAGGTACGGCTGGGGTGCGTAGCCGTTGATGGTGGGGAAACCACTGTCACCGAGCATGCGCTGGTAGGCGACGCCAAAGGTATGGCCGCCCTTTTTCAAGGCGGTCATCAGGCCATAGGAGCGGTTGTCGATGTTTCCGTACAACGCCTTGCCATCTTCGCGGTTATCGAAATAACGCAGGTCGCTTTTCAAGGCATAGCCGCCACCCAGGTCGAGGTCATGGCTCAGGCCGAAGTATTGCTGCTGGTAGATATCTTCCAACTGGCCGTAGAAATACGTCGCCGATAACTGTGGGGTCAGTGCATAAGTGGCACCGGCAAAGTTCAGGCCGTCGCTGCGGCGTTTTATATCCGGGCCATTAAACAGGTACATTTTTTCGCGATCGGATGATTCCCGTGAACTGATCTGGTTGAAACGCCCGGCGGTCAATGTCCACTTATCAATGTCCTTGGACTCGATACTGACCCCATTAAATGTGGTCACCAATTGCCGGGTATCGTCGTAATACGCCACCGGCAAGGTCGGGCGGTGCTCGCCCAACTTCAATTCGGTTTTCGAATAGCGAACTTTCGCCGCGAACGCCGCCCGGCCGTAGTCCTGCACCGGTTCGCCACGGCTGTCGTCGTACGGGATCACCGAGTCCGGCCCACGCCCGCCACCGCCGTCCAGGCGGTACGCATACTGTCCGTAGAGATCGAGGGCGAACTGCACAGGGCCTTCGGTGTAGCCTGAGGCGGCCTTGAAGTCGAAACCCTGGGTCCAACTGCCGACCCGGGACTTGGGTGCATCCGTCTGGTGAAAGTCCCGGTCCAGGTAAAAGTTGCGCAGGCCCAGGCTGATTTGACGGTCGTTGATAAAGTCGGCGTGGGCAAATAGCGGCGTCAGGCAGCCCAGCAGGCCGACGAACACGCAGTCGCGGGCCATTCTATTTTCAAGAGGCATCGGTGGTTCCTTTATATGCGCGCAAAACATTTGAGTGGGGCAGATAACTAATGGGCAGTTAATCCGCAGTCTTGTTTTTATAACCACTTGCTGCAAAAAGACGCATGCGTGCGGAGCACGCTTATTGTTGTTTTAGAGAACCGGACAAGTTAGTTGGCAACGATCAAGAAGCGGCCTTCGATGCGTCCCCCAGGCGATGATAGGCACGGTTGAAATACACCAGGCCTTCCTGGCTTTCGCCATTGCAGATACCCAGCACCTCACAGTAGAAAATCGTATGGGAGCCCACCTCATGGGCCTGGGCGATGCGGCAATCGAAACTCACCAGCGACTCCTGCAAAATCGGCGCGCCACTTTCCAGGGTCACCCACTGGGCACAGGCAAAACGCTGCTCGGTGTTCATGTCACGGTTGGCAAACACCCCGGAAATCGCCTGGTGATCGGCGGTCAGTACGTTGACACTCAACACACCGTTGCTCTTGAAGTTGATATTGGACGTCGACGCCCGGTTCATGCACACCAGCAGGGTCGGCGGCTGATCCGTCACGCTGCATACCGCCGAGGCCGTAAAGCCGAAGCGCCCGGCTGCGCCATCGGTGGCGATCACCGAGACGGCGCCGCCGAGCAATGCCATTGCATTGCGAAAACCTGTTGTATCTACCATGGTCTTGCCCTCCGCCAATTCAGATGTCCAGCACCAGTTTTTTCGATTTGGCCCGCGAGCAACACACCAGGATCTGGTCATTGGCGGCCTTTTCGTCGTCGGTGAGGTAGACATCCCGATGGTCGGGCTCACCTTCCAGCACATCGCACAGACACGTCCCGCACACCCCCTGCTCGCAGGAGATTTCAATCTTGATACCGACACTGGCCAGGGCATTGAGGATGCTTTGGCCTTCTTGCACCTGCACCTGCTTGCCGCTGCGCGCGGCGACCACTTCAAAGCCCTGGCCGCTGCTGTCGACCTCGACCTGGAAGTACTCACGATGGATATGGTCCTGGGCATGACCGGCCTTGGCCGCCTCACTGATGACCCAATCCATGAAGCCGGCCGGCCCACAGACGTAGACATGGACCCCAGCGCCGGGCACTCCGAGAACCGCTTGCAGGTCAAGCCGTTGACCCTGGTCTTCGTCATCGAAATGGGTGTGTACCCGCGACGCGAATGACGCGTGCTGCAGCTCGTCAATAAAGCCGCAGAGGCTGCGTGACCGCGCGCAATAGTGCAGCTGGAACTCCCGCCCCTGGGCCTGCAAGGCATACGCCATGGCCACCATGGGCGTGATGCCGATACCACCGCCGATCAGGATCGAGCGTTGCGCATCGGCCGCCAGGGGAAACAGGTTGCGCGGTGCGCTGATCTGCACCACTTGGCCTTCGAGCAGTTGCTCGTGTACCGCCAGGGAGCCGCCGCGCGAGCCCGGATCTTTCAACACGCCCAGGCGATAGACCCGGGAATTGGCCGGGTCGCCACACAGCGAGTACTGGCGGACCAGGCCCGCTTGCAGGTGAATGTCCACATGGGCCCCGGCCTCGAAGGCCGGCAACGCCTGGCCATCAGGGTCGGCCAGGTCGAGGACCACCACCCCCAGGCCCTGTTCCTGGCGTTTTTGCACCACCACTTTCAATAATGTTTGCACGCTCATATCGGCTCGTTCCGCTGGTTATTATTGGCCAAGGCCGATCACGGTCGGCCCGTTGTCGCATCAGCGCATGAATAGCCCGCCGTTGACGTCCCAGGTCGCTCCTGTGACGAAATAGGCATCCTGTTCCGCCAGTTGCACCACCAGGCGACCGATGTAATCGGCACTGCCCAGGCGCTTGACCGGGATCGCTTCGAGCAGTTGCTCCATGCGCTCGGGCGCGACCACGGCATGCACTGCCGGCGAGTCGATCGGCCCCGGGGCGATGGCATTGACCGTCACCCCGCGTGCCGCCAGTTCCTTGGCGAAGATCTTGGTCAGGGTGATGATCGCGCCCTTGGATGCCGCGTAATGCCCACCGGTAGCAGTCCCGCCGTTCTGCCCGGCCAGGGACGCCATGTTGATGATCCGCCCATAGCCCTGGTCAGCCAGGTAAGCCCCCAATACCTGGCAACCGACAAAGGTGCCGCGCTGGTTGATGTTGGTGACCCGCTCGAACTCCTCGGGGCTGATCTGCATCAACGGCGTTGCCAGGGTCATGGCCGCATTGTTGACCAACACATGCAGGGCGCCGAAACGCTCTAGGGTCGCCGCCAGTGCCTGCTCGAAATCGGCCTTGCAGCCCACGTCCAGACGTAGCGCCAACACGCGCTCGCCGCTCGGGTCCAGGCGCCGGGCGCTGGCGTTTGCCGCCGCCAGGGAAAGGTCGCTGAGCACCACCGCGTACCCCGCCGCGTACAACTGGGCGGCGATGGCGTACCCCAGGCCCTGGGCAGCGCCCGTCACTAAGGCTATGTGTGTCATGCCGGCGCCCTCACAGGATGTAACCGATACCGGCGAGGGTGTCGGTGGAGTTGATCAGGTGGATCAGCTTGCGCTGGATCTTGAAACTGTCGCCGTCACGCAGCAGCTCGAACGTGATATCGGCGGTGTAGTGCTTGAGCACGTCCTTGCGGCATTCGCGCAGGTTCTGTGCGCAGCGCACGGTGACGGTTTTGCCGTCATCGGCGAGCAGGCGAAACCGTGACAGCGTGCGCACGGTGCGCGCCCGTGGCGTGGTGGAAATCGACTCGCCGCTGGTCAGGCGTGTGACCCGCAACTGGCGCATGTGATGGTCGTCATAGGCATAGTTGAGGGTGTTCTCAAAGTCGGTTTCCAGCGGGTCGATGGGGATGATGTAGGTCGCATCCTGGGTCCAGAGCGCCAGCCATGATTCAAACTCACCGTGATCGAGCATGTCCGCTTCTTGCCAGATAAAGGCGCTGGCCTGGTTGAGCAGTTGTAGGTTGATCATCACTGGGTCTCCTGGGCCGACATCATTTTTTTCCACTGCTGATAGCCGGCGCGCATGCCGGTTTCGGCACTGACATCACTGACCAGGCCATCGTTGCTGGCCTGCTCGCCCGCCAGGCCGCGATTGAGCATGACCCACAGGTCGGTGCCGGCACTGGCGCCCTTCTGCACCCGCTCCCACGCCTCGGAGTCGTCTGGCGTGCCAAAGCCCATCGGCCCCTGGAAGTGCTCATGCAGGCGCAAGCGGTAGCGGTTGGCGACCGCCGGGCCGCCGTCCATGGTGATCACTGCGTGGTGGATCTCGGTCTCGTCCACGGCAATCGGTTGCAGCACCCGGAAGAACGCCATTGAGCACGCGATGTTGGGGAACAGATTGAGGTTGAACCCCGAGCCGCCCACGGCGCGGACGATGCGCCGCACTGCTTGCTCGTCATGCCCTTCTTCGCGCAGTTGCCCGGCCAGTTCTTCGAAACGCGCCGGGATCGGCAACTCAAGGTTGGCTTCCAGGTCGATCAGGTCGGGGATCATCACCATCACGCTATGACCGTTGCCCAGGTCCTCGACATAACCGCTGCCGCCGACAAAATTGAGCATCTCTTCGGTCTGCTTATCCACCGACGACAGGAACGACTTGTGCACCAACGGGAAGTGGTAGGCGTCGGTGGTGTTTTCCAGCTGGATTTTCCAGTTGCCGGGGAAGCGGAAGCGGTGTTCTCCGGCGACCTTGATCGGGTAGCCACCGCCCTGTTTCATAAACAGATCCATCCATTTTTTCGCCGCACCGAGAAAGTCTTCCAACGGCTCGATGGCGTCGTTGAAAGTGGCGAAAATCATCCCCGCGTATTGCTCGACCCGCAGGCTCACCAAGGGGTGCTCACCCTTGTCCAGCATGTCGGCGTAACTCTCCGGATGAGGCACGCCACGCAGCGAACCGTCGAGGGCGTAGCTCCAGCCGTGGTAGGGACAGACGAAGCTGTTGGTCTTGCCCTTCTTGTGCTCGCACACCGTCGCGGCGCGGTGGCGGCAACGGTTGAGCAGCACATGGATCGCCTGCTTGCGGTCACGCACCACAATCACCGGCTGCTTGCCGACGAAGGTGGTCTTGTAGCTGCCCGCGTCGGGAATTTCACTGACGTGGCCGACCCAGATCCAGGTCTTGTAGAAAATCTTCTCCAGCTCCTGGTCGAAGACTTGCGCATCGGTGTACAGCGACGTGTGCACCCGGTCCGGCAGGACGCGTTCGGACGGGCAACTTTCAAGGTTCACGGCTTGAATCAGGTTATTCACGATGTCTCCTCGTCGACCCGCCGGGCCGACTCACTTGAATGCGGGTTTCACTCACCCGGCTTATGGGGCACCGGCAACCGGGCACTGTGGTTCCACAGGCTCACGGGGCGGCTGAACAGGTTCTCGGTCTGGAAATGGGCGATCCGCCACTGGCCGTCCTCACACTCGAAGGTCACGCTCAGCCGTGCACTGTTCAAATGGGACGCGCCACTGGCAAAGGTCGAGGTCTGCAACATCACCCAGGCACCGCCGGCCTGCAGGCCCCGGACCTCAATCTGTTCGCTGGTCAGGAAGTGCACGTTGAGGGCAAAGTGCGCGGGCTCGACCATGTAGGTGGCAAACATCCCGCGAATGGCCGCACGCCCGTGATAGCCACCAAAGGCCTCCTGGTACTTGCTGCCCTTGCCTTCCCAGATCGCGTTGGGGGTGAACAGGCCGGCCAGTTCGTCCAGGGGCGAGTGGGCGCCCAGGTCGTCGCACAGCTGCATGTAACGGTTCATGCAGGCACGGATGGCGCTGGCACTTTCCAGGGCGTCCAGGCGTTGTTCCAGGGCTTGGAGTGGGTCGTTCATGGCCGGGCCTCAGCGCTGGATAATCAGTTCGCGGCCGGTACGGGCCTCGACCTTGCAGTACTTCCACAGCTTGTAGGTGCCGTCCCCCACCGGGGTGCTGCGAAACAGGTTGCAAGCCGCATGCACGCTGGCGATATCCGGCACGTCCGCCAGCAGGTAGGTGGTCCAGGGGTAGCCGGCGGACGGGCCGACCATGCTCTGGTCGTCATCCATGTTGCCGAACACCTTGACGCCCGGCAGGTCATGGATGCCATTCCACATCTGGCTGAACGCCGCCCAGACTTGCAGTTGTTCGTCCCGCGGCGCGTCGAAGAAATTCTGGTTGATGCCCATGCAAAACAGCACGCGCAAGGCTTTGGTATCGCTCATTGCAGTCACCTTTTTTCTTGAGAATTGAACGTCACAGGTAGCCGGGCAACGGCTTGTTGCCGAAGAAAATCGCACCGGCGCTTTGGTAAGTCATGTCACCCATAAAGGCGTGCTGGGTAATGACCTGGGCGTCGTTGACGAAGCGCGACAGCGGGCTGCTGCGGTACACCCCGCTCATCCCCGAGAGCATTTGCGCGGTGCGCGCCACATCAGCGGCCACGCGGGTGGCATGGGTCGACGACAGGCGCAGCAGGTTGGTTTGTTCCACCGACACCGGGTCGCCGGCGAGGATGCTGCTCCAGGCATCATCGATGGCCTGGTAGAACCAGGCCCGCGCCGAAAGCAAGGCCGCCTCGGCCTTGGCCACTTCCACCTGGGCCAGGGGGCGATCGGACAAGGACGGCGCGCCAGTCACCGAAATGCGCCCATTGGCCATGCCACTGAGTTCATCCAGTGCAGCACGCGCTACGCCCAGCCCGACCACCGACAACACCTGGGTGGCGAACGACAGCGACGGGTAGCGAAACAACGGCTCGGTCAGGCTCGACGGCCCGCCACGCACAAACGTCCACTCCTCCGCTACCACCACGCCCTCGACCACCAGGTCGTGGCTGCCGGTACCGATCAGCCCGGTCACGTCCCAGGTCTGCTCGATGCGCACCTTGTCCCTGGGCATTACGGCCATGCGTGGCAGGCCGAGCATGTCGCCGTTTTTCGGGGCGATACCAACCCCGATCAACGAGGCGCCCATGCAGCCGCTGGAGAACTTCCAGCGCCCGTTGACCTCCAGGCCACCGTCGACAAACGCGGCCGGTTGCGGCGGGAAGATCCCTCCGGCGAACACCACATCCGGGCCGTTGGCGTAGACCTGTTCGATACTCGCCAGGGGCAAGGCCGAGAGGTACACCAGGCTCATGCCAAAACTCGCGACCCAGCCGGCGGAGCCGTCGGCATGGGCAATGTCTTCAACCATCTGGCAGAACTGCGCCGGCGAACACTCGTCCCCGCCAAAACGCTTGGGTACCAGGGCCCGATACACGCCCAGGGTGCGGAAGCGCTCGATGATGTCCTGACTGATGTGTTTTTGCTGGTCGAACTCACCGCTACGCGCGCGCCGACGGATGTCATCCAACAGTTGCTGGAAGTCTTCACCGTCGATGATCGACAGGTCGGACCTCGGACTTTGTGCACGGAGTGCAGTCATGGAATACCTCCAAAAAGAATCAGGCTGATTGTTGTTCTAGGCGTTGCGAAATCATCAGGGCCACGGCGCACAACAACGCGTCCTGGCCTTTGCCGGCGATCAGTTGCAGGCCCACTGGCAGGCCGCTCGGACCTTGCAACGGCAGGCTCAGGGCTGGGTGGCCGGTGAGGTTGAAGGGGCGCACCAGGCTAGTCATGCCGATGGCAGCGCGGGTATCTGCCGCCTGCGCCACTTGCAGGGGGTAATCGGGCAGGGTGGGCAAGGCCAGGATCGGGTGCTGCGCCAGGGCCGCGTCCACCTCATGGGTGAACGCTTCGCGCACCTGTTCGGCCTGCTGCAGTGCTTCGTCGCTGGTCAAGGCCGCGGCTTGCAGGCGTGCTGCGATGTCCGCGCCCAGCAGGCCGCTGGGCAGCAGGTGGCCACAGGCGTTCCAGGTCTCACGATTGATCACGGCCAGGCCCGCGTTGTAGGCCGCCTCCATGCCAGGCAGCAGCGTTGGGTGCAGGGCAAAACCGCTGCGGGCCAATGCCGCGTCGAGGGTTTGCAGGATCTGCGGGTGCGCCGTGACGGGCACCACGCCGATGCTGAGACTGGGTGGGCAGGACAGGGCAATAAACCCAGGGTCAATGACCTGCATGGCCGCGATCAACAGTTCCATGCTGGCGGCAAAGGGGCCGACACAATCGAGGCTGGAGACGCCGGGCATCACCCCCGCACGGCTGATCCGGCCAAAGGTCGGCTTGAGGCCAAATACGCCACAACAGGCGGCCGGCACACGCACCGAACCACCCGTATCGGTGCCCAGGGCGAAGTCCACCAGCCCTGCCGCAACCGCCGCCGCCGAACCACTGGAGGAGCCGCCAGGAATCAACCCGGGGTACAGCGGGTTGTCGGCGGTGCCGCTCCAGTGGTTGATCCCGGTGGTGCCAAAGGCCAACTCATGCAGGCTGGTCTTACCGAGAATCCGACAGTTGCCCGCGAGCAGGGCCTCGACCACTTGGGCATGTTCCTGCGCCGCTGCTGCGTTCTCCAAAGCCTGGCTGCCAGCACGGGTTGCAAAGCCTGCGATGTCGATCGTGTCCTTGACCATCACCGACAGACCACTCCCCCCCAACGCCATATGCTCGACGACGATAGTCATGCCACCTCCCGCTCAATGTTGTGACGCCTGCGCGTCGCCTGTCAGTGGACTGGACAGATCAACCCCTGCCCAACGCTTAAATCTAAAATCATAATATTTACGTGAAATGTCAATTGAATTATCTATTTTAAAATATGGGTATTTTCGGTGCACATTTCCCACGAGATGCACCGGAGCCGTGCATTTCGGTAACACTCTAAAAAACGCAAAACCAAAAATAAAAATCAAAATAAATACTTATATTTCAAACACATAAAATAAAAATACAACATCGCCCACGCTTTCCTTCTGTTTACCTGAAGCACAAAAAATCTTAAAAATGCGCAGAAACGAAAAGTTACCGATTGTTTTTGCGCAACAAAACCCATCGATATAAGCCTGAGTTTTTGCATGTTTTTTCAATTAAAAAATCATAAAAAACAGCGATAAAACCGCGAGCTAGCGCCTTCGCATAACGCTGGTTTGTCTCGCCACGGAACGACAAACACAACGTCCACTGCCCGGGATAAACCCTGCTTCACACCGCTGTCCCGAATTTTTCTGGCATGCAACCTGCTATCGCCCTACTCGCCCATCAACAGCGGCTCGCGCCGTTGCGGCAACCGCCAAGGGCTCGCCTCCATCGCGCATCGCGACCGCTGTTCAAGCGGCGACGGGCCGAGGGACGGGCGCTTGCTTAGCCTTGCAATGCTTCGGAGAACTCCATGCTCTTGAAAAAAGCTGTGTCCACCTTGCTACTGAGTGCGGCCTGCGTATCCCTGGCCCAGGCGCAAGTCACGGTCGGCGTGATCACCTCGGCCGCAGGCCCGTTGGCCATGATCGGCGTGCCACAGAAAAACACCGTGGCGCTGCTGCCGACCCAGGTCGGGGACCAGGCCATCCGCTACATCACGCTGGACGACGGCAGCGACCCGACGGCCACGGTCAAGGCCCTGAAGAAGCTGATCAGCGAAGACAACGTGGATGCGATCATCGGCCCAAGCGGCTCGCCCAATGCCATCGGAGTGATCTCGTTTGTCGCCCAGGCCCAGGTCCCGCTGCTGTCGCCCGTGGGCACTGCGGCGGTGATCCTGCCGATGACGGCAGAGAAGAAATGGGTGTTCAAGACCACCCAAAATGACGAACTGATCGCCAAGGCGCTGTTCGAACACATGGCCAGGCATCAGGTAAAAACCTTGGGCCTGATTGGCACCGCCGACCCTTATGGCGAGAACTGGGCCAAGGTAGCCACGGCGCTGGCGACCGAGCATGGGATCAAGATCGTCGCCAACGAACGCTTCCAGCGCCAGGACACCTCAATCACCGGGCAAAGCCTGAAAGTGCTCGCCGCACGCCCCGACGCGGTACTGGTAGCCGCGCCTGGCAGCCCGGCCGTAATGCCCCAGGCCACGCTGTTCGACCAGGGCTACCGTGGCCAGGTCTACCAGACCCATGGCGCCGCGCTACCGGACTTCCTCAAGCTGGGTGGCAAGAAAGTCGAAGGGACGATCCTCGCCGCCAGCCTGATGCTGGTGCTCGATGAAATCCCCGACAGCAATCCGTCGAAAAAAATCGCTGCGGACTACACCGCCAACTACGAAAAACTCTATGGCAGCAAGCCCGCCACCTTCGGCGCCAATACCTTCGATGCCGGCCTGCTGCTGCAAGCGGCAATCCCGCTGGCTGCCGCCAAGGCCGCGCCGGGCACCGTGGAGTTCCGCCGGGCGCTGCGTGACGCCTTGGAAAGCACTCACGAGTTGGCGGGCACCCAAGGGGTCTACAGCATGACCCCGGACGACCACAGCGGGTTCGATGAACGAGGCCGGGAGTTGATCCAGGTGAAAAATGGCACCTGGACCCTGCTCAAAGACTGAGAGCGCACCCCATCGCCCGCTCGGCCAGCCGTGTCCGACGGGCGCCGCAAGCCTGATGACCCCGTGCAAAGAGTTGCCCTATGAATGCCCAGATAGCCTTGCTGCTTGGCCAGGACGGCATCACCAATGGCGCCATTTATGCGCTGCTGGCCTTGTCGATTCTCCTGGTGTTTACCGTGACCCGGATCCTGTTGATCCCCCAGGGTGAGTTCGTCACCTATGGCGCCCTGACCATGGCCAGCCTGCAAGCGGGCCAGCCCACTGCACTGGTCTGGCTGCTGCTGGCCCTGACCCTGCTCGATGGCGCCCTCGACCTGCTCGCCTCGATCCGCCGCCCCCACGCCTGGCGCTTGCCGCGCAAGAGCCTGGTAAAGATCGCCTACGCGGCGGCGATGGTGGGCCTGGTCAACAACCTGCCGCTGGCACAACTGCCCATGGCGTTGCAGGCCCTGCTGACCTTGGCCTTGGTCGTGCCGTTGGGGCCGTTGATCTATCGGCTGGCCTTCCAACCCATCGCCTCGGCCAGCTCGCTGGTGTTGCTGATTGTCTCGATTGCAGTGCATGTAAGCCTGGTGGGCATGGGCCTGCTGTTGTTCGGCCCGGAAGGCGCGCGAACCCGGCCCTTCTCCGAACAAGGCCTGGAACTGGGCCCGGTGGCGCTCAACAGCCAGACGCTGTGGATTATCGCCGCGTCCCTGGGCCTGATCATCGGCTTGTTTGTGTTCTTTGAGCGCACCCTGTACGGCAAGGCCCTGCGCGCCACGGCAGTGAACCGCATGGGCGCACGCCTGATGGGCATTTCCCCGGAGATGGCCGGCAAGAGCACCTTCGTCCTGGCCGCCCTGATCGGCACCCTGTCCGGGATTCTGATCGCCCCCATCACCACCCTGTACTTCGACTCCGGTTTCATCATCAGCCTCAAGGGTTTTGTCGGTGCGATCATGGGTGGACTGGTCAGCTACCCCGTGGCAGCCCTGGGCGCCCTCGCGGTGGGCCTGATCGAAGCCTTCTCGATGTTCTGGGCCAGCGCCTACAAGGAAGTGATTGTCTTCACCCTGATCATTCCGTTCCTGCTGTGGCGCTCCCTCACCAGCCGTCACGTGGAGGAACACGAATGAAACCACGCTACCTGATCCTCGGACTGATTGCCCTGCTGGGCCTGGCGCCGCTGGTGCTCGCCCCCTACTACGTGACCTTGCTCAACTACATCGGCCTGTATGCCCTGGTGGTGCTTGGCCTGGTGCTGTTGACCGGGGTCGGCGGCATGACCAGCTTTGGCCAGGCCGCTTTTGTCGGCCTTGGGGCCTACACCACGGCATGGCTGACTACCGCCGAGCAACTGCCGACCTGGCTGCAATGGGCGAGTGCCTCGCCGTGGCTGACTCTGCTGGTGGGCGTGGCCCTGACGGTGACGGTGGCGCTGATGCTGGGCGCCCTGACCCTGCGCCTGTCCGGGCACTACCTGCCACTGGGCACCATCGCCTGGGGGCTTTCGCTCTACTATCTGTTCGGCACCCTGGAACCCCTGGGTGGCCATACCGGCGTCGGCGGGCTGCCAGCCATTTCCCTCGGCGGGATTTCCCTGGACCAGGGGGAAAAGATGTTCTACCTGATCTGGCTGGTGCTGGGCGCAGCGATGCTGATCACCCACAACCTGCTCGACTCCCGGGAAGGCCGCGCCATCCGTGCGCTCAAGGGCGGCCAGTTGATGGCTGAGTCCATGGGCGTCAACACCTTCCGTTCGAAGATGGTGATCTTTGTCATCGCCGCGCTGTTTGCCGCCGTATCGGGCTGGCTGTACGCCCATACCCAGCGCTTCGTCAATCCGACCCCGTTCGGCCTGGGCATGGGTATCGATTACCTGTTCATGGCGCTGATCGGCGGGGTGGCCAGTATCTGGGGCGCACTGTTGGGCGCTGGCATCCTCACAGTGCTCAAGGAGTGGTTGCAAGATTGGCTGCCCCACCTGCTGGGCGACGGCGGCAACTACGAAACCATCGTCTTCGGCATCCTGATCGTGCTGCTGATGCACTGCGCGCCGGGCGGCCTGACGCCATGGCTGGGCAAGTGGTTCAAGGGCCGCACACGCACCGCGCCGTTGCCCCAGGCACAGGCCCTGCCCCGTCGCGCTGCGGTCGAACACGGCACCCGCATCCTGCAGGCCAACCAGGTGACCAAGCGCTACGGCGGCCTCGTCGCCAACAACCAGATGAACCTGCATATCGACGCCGGGGAAATCCTCGCCCTGATCGGTCCGAATGGCGCTGGCAAAAGCACCTTGTTCAACCTGTTATCCGGGGTCGACAGGCCCACCTCAGGCGATATCCACTTCAAAGGCCTGCCCCTCAATGGCAAAACCTCACGGCATGTCGCCCGCCTGGGCATGAGCCGCACCTTTCAGCACGTCAAACTGCTGCCCGGGATGAGCGTGCTGGAGAACGCCGCCCTCGGCGCCCATTTGCGCGGGCACCAGGGGGTGATCGCCGCCAGCCTGAACCTGGACCGTGCCGAGGAGCAGCAGTTGCTGGCCGAGGCCCGTTATCAACTGGAACGGGTCGGTCTGGGTGACGCGTTGCAGGAGGACGCCGCGAGCCTGGCACTGGGGCAGCAACGTATCCTCGAAATCGCCCGTGCCCTGTGTGCCGATCCTTGCCTGTTACTGCTGGACGAGCCTGCCGCGGGCCTGCGCCTCCAGGAGAAACAAGCCCTGGCCGCACTGCTCAAACGCCTGCGCGCCGAAGGCATGGCGATCCTGCTGGTGGAGCACGACATGGACTTCGTCATGGGCCTGGTGGATCGCGTGGTGGTCATGGAGTTCGGCCAGCCCATCGCCCAGGGCCTGCCTGAAGAAGTGCAAAACAACCCCGCAGTGCTTGAAGCCTATTTGGGAGGCGCAGACGCATGAATATGCCAATGGAACCGTGCAACGCCGGCACCACCCTGCTGCAAATCGATAACCTGAGCGTGGCCTATGGCAAGGTTGAAGCCTTGAGCAACGCCAGCCTGCGCGTCGGCGAAGGGCAGATTGTCACGGTCATCGGCCCCAATGGGGCCGGCAAGACCACCCTGCTGTCGGCAATCATGGGCGTGCTGGGCTCCCGGGGCCAGGTCAACTTCGACGGCACTCTGCAAAGCGTGCCCGAGGTGGAAGTGATGGTGGGCCGGGGCCTGGGCCTGGTGCCAGAAAAACGCGAACTCTTCACCTCGATGAGCGTCGCGGACAACCTGCTGCTGGGGGCGTTCCAGCGTCACCGCCGGGGCGAGCGTGACCACGGCCAGACACTCAAGCAGGTATACGACCTGTTCCCGCGCCTGTGGGAGAGGCGCGAGCAATTGGCCGCGACCTTGTCGGGGGGCGAGCGGCAGATGCTCGCCGTTGGCCGGGCGCTGATGGCCAAGCCACGCTTGCTGATGCTCGACGAGCCCAGCCTGGGCCTGGCGCCCCTGGTGACCCGCGAGATCTTCCGCATCATCAGCAGTCTGCGCGAGCAAGGGGTATCGATCCTGCTGGTGGAACAGAATGCACGGGCGGCGCTGCGGGTCGCCGACTACGCCTACGTCCTGGAAACCGGCCAGATCGCCATGCACGGCCCCGCCCGGCAACTGGCCGACGACCCTAGGGTGATCGAGGCCTACCTGGGCCTGAGCAGCAAGCATCAGGAAATGCTCGCGAGCTGATTGCTCTATCCCGTGTGGGGCCCGATGGCTCCCACACGGCGCGACAAGCGCGACGTTAATCACGTGAATATGCAACAATCGGTCGTTGTCCATTATTCGAAGCCCGAGCATGACCACCGCGAAAAAACGTGTGAATCGTCATAACCCTGCCAGCCAGGATTTCAAGAAAGAAGAGTTCCCCTTCTACTGGCTCGCCCGGGTCAACGGGCGCTATTCCATGGCGATGGAAAAGGCCCTGAAAAAAGTCGACATGGACATTCCGCGCTGGCGCATCCTCCTGATCCTCAAGGACAACGGCTCGTCGAGCATCTCGGAAATCTCCACCCACGCCATCGCCAAGCTGCCCACGGTGACCAAAATCGTCTACCGCATGAAAGCCGACGGCCTGGTGCAGACCAATGTCTGCGCCAACGATGGGCGCGTCACCCAGGTCTCCTTGACAGAGGCCGGGTACCAGACCATCGAGCAGAGCCACAAGGTCACGGCGGATATTTTCAAGACCAGTTTCAAGGGCCTGACGGACGCGCAACTCAACAAGCTCAACAGCTTGCTGGAAACCCTGTTCGACAACCTGCCCGAAGACTGACCCTCCCCCCTGTAGAAGCGAGCTTGCTCGCGAAAATCCCACAAGCGCCACGGGCTACCTGT
>NZ_AOHN01000062.1:0-3024 GCF_000510915.2 Pseudomonas sp. FH4
AGCACGCTGGACCTCAATACCTTTGCCGGTGATGCCACCGCGACGGTGAGTGCGTGGCCTTATATTGCTTTGGGTCAAGCCTGCTGGCTGTGGGTGACGGGAGTCTTGGAGGATGGCAGTCCCTATAGCTTTGAAATGCTGGGAGGTGAGCCAGTAACCAAGGAATGGCTGGCCAGTGGTGTCGACACGCCACTACCGCGTGATGAGTTGCAGAAACTGGCTGATTGCCGTGACTTTGAAGTGCATTTCGCGGTGAATTTCAACGGTCAGTCGGACCAGGCTAGCGCGAAGGCGTTTGCGCTGTTGAAGTTGCGTGTCGTGCAGGAAGAGTTTGTGCTCGTGGCACCACGTGTGCTTGAGGCGGTGGGCTCGCAACTGACAGTCTGGAACGGTCGGGATGGGGTGACGGTGCGTGTGAGTTACGACCGGATCGGCCCCAACCAGTCAATCGCCTTATGCTGGACGCGCGCGGATGGCTCCTGCTGGCGGCTGCCATCGCAGGCGGGTAGCAGTGATCCAGACTATGTGGATTTCGAGATTCCCCGGGAAGCGGTGATCGAGGGCATCGGCAAGGCGGTCACTATCTATTACACCATCACCACCCTGTGTAAATTGGGCACGTCTCCCAGTTTTGATTTGCACATCAGCGTACCGGTACGTTTACCGACACCCGTGGTGCCACAAGCGACCAACAACATTCTGGATCTGCGCACCTTTGCTGGCGATGCGGATATCACCGTGGAAAAGTGGTGGTTTATTCTGTTGGGGCAGGTTGGTTGGCTGGAATGTACGGGTATTGCAGAGAACGGTTCGCCCTACACCATTAAAGTGTCGATTGCCGAGCCGGTAACCCAAAGCGAAGTGTCAGGTGGACTGAAGAAACTGCTCAAACGGGTGGAGCTGGAGAAGCTGCGTGATAGAACCAGCCTGGTCGTTGCATTCAAGGCGACGCCTGATGTGGGAGGGGGGCAGGGCAATGCGATTGTGTTTCCCAAGTTGCATCTGGTGTTTCGTAAGGCATTCTACGATCACACGGGCTTCGATCCTGCCGGCAAAGACTGGAATGGCTGGCAAAGGGGGCCGGGAGCCTTGGACCCCAGGGATCTGAGGCGTGATTCAGGGGTCGTGCCTGGGCCGGCGAACGGGTATTTCCTGGTGGACTGGGGATATACCAATACGAGCAACTCTGTCACGCAGCGTGTGAAGTTGTTCAAGGACTTCACCGAACTGGAAGTAGGGCGTACCTATACATTCAGTGCCTGGGTCCGTGATATCCCAGAGTTGGCCAATAGGCCTCGCTTGGTCATCGTGGTACAGGGGCAGGAAATATCACGGGTAACACTGCCTACTACGGCTTGGTATTTGCTCAAGGGTACGTTCAAGGCCAACTCGACCACGGCGCGACTCAGCCTGGATAATCTGCAGATGGGGATGGGCCCGGGCAATGACTTCGACGTGACTGGACTTACCGTGGAAGAAATCTAGTCCCCAGGATGAGGCCTTCGATAAAGGGAGGCCTCATCCGACACGCGTCAACTGACTTGCGTCGGGGCTCCTGTTTGCCCTGAGGTTCAGTGCTGGGGCCGTGGTGCGGATATGGCAGTAGGCCGTTGGTCGATTATGGGGGCTTCCAGGATTTGAACTGTCAATTCTGACAGTAGGCAAACTTCCCGTTTCAGGGGCTAGATACCAGCAGATTCAGGGCCTGTCACTCAGGCCCGCGGGTTATCTTTCCCAGGACAGGAGGTCTTCTCATGGTTAAAAAAACTACCGCCAATAGTTCGCAATCGGTGACTACCCAGCCACTTGCCGAAATCGCTGTCGAGTTACCCTATCCGCAGATCCAGTACGCCACCAATAACAGCATTTTGTACCCCATCGATGCCATTGACGGCACTGCCGCGACCATCGAGTTCCCCGGCATGGGCACGACACCCATCACCCTGTATTGGGCCATCAAGGACCAGGACAAGCCTGTGTTTAAGCCCATTGTGCAGCCGGGCAGTACTAGCGGCAGTATCGACATCCACATTCCGTGGCAGTGGGTCAGTACCTGTATTGGGCATACCGTTTTGATCTGGTATACCGCGATGGTGGGGGGGCAGCTCAAGCAGTCGCTGGTGCTGGAGCTGGAGATCCAGGACATCCGCGAAACGGACCTTCGGGAGTCGCTGCCGGTATTTGCCCATGCGCGGCTGGAATGGAACACCCTGTGGCTGAACATGTACGAGTTTCAGGGTGACGAGATCATCCGCATCAAGGCCTGGCCGATGATCCAGGCTGGGCAGCGGTTGTTTGTGACCGTGGCCGGTGACCAGCATCAGGTGCCGTATGCGTTCACCTGGGTGGCGTTTGACCATGTTGTGCAGGCCGAAGAGGCCAATCCGGAACATGTGTTCGAGTTCAGGCTCGCCCGCGGCTGGCTGGCGAGCCGCCAGGATTACTCGGCCCTGACCACCCACATGGGCGTGATTTGGGACGGTTCAGCGCCAGTGCTGCCAACCCCGGATGATCCGGTGCATGAGAACCCCTTGCCACTCAACGCCCAGGACTTTCACCTGCGGACCACCACGTTGTTGCGGGTGGACCCAGCACTGGAACTGCCGCCGCCCCATCTCAAGGAGTCGGTGGAGTGCGGCACGGATGGCTGGCTGGTCAACCCGGTCAATACGGTGGACGGGGCGCATATTGTGATTGCCTATGAGGGCATGCGCGCCGGGGACATTGTGTGCCCCACCTTCACCGGTACGGCCGGCGCAGGATCACCGGCACTGGAATGCCGCACTGTGCAGGAAGGCGAAAGCAGCCTTGAGTTCCTGGTGCCACCTTCGGCTATCAGTGCCAACTTCAAGTCGCCGATTACCCTGGAATATCAGGTGTACTACAACGACACCGGGCCCTGGCCATCGCCGTTACGGGTGGTGAAGGTACTTGACCTCAGTGGCCTGCCCACACCTGCCGTTGAACAGGCCACGGGCAGCACGCTGGACCTCAATACCTTTGCCGGTGATGCCACCGCGACGG
>NZ_AOHN01000063.1:0-17400 GCF_000510915.2 Pseudomonas sp. FH4
TCGACAGCTCCCACAGGGGATTGGTGGTGGATCCGGGATTTCGGTCTGGATGAAGATCAATGTGGGAGCTGTCGAGCCCCAGCGAGGCTGCGATGGCGGTGGATCAGGCGCTGATGATGCTGACTGACCTATCGCTATCGCGAGCAAGCCCGCTCCCACATCAGTTATGCGGCACCTTCGACACCTTCAAATGCCGCGCATACCAGGGACGCCTGGGGACCTTGCGAAACAGCTGTGTGAGCTGGTCGTCATCCGCACCAAAGGTGATACGCAGCGCCAGCTTCATGGTTTCCGGATCCATCTCCACCGACTTGCCCATCTGTAATCCTGGCGTGGTGCTGCAACCGTGAGTCACCGGGCCCAGCCAGGGATCCGCCACTTCCACCCAGTGCCCAGGCGCAAACCAAGGTACGCCATTGACTTCGAGGCGACTGACTGCGCCCGGGTGAAAACGCTCGTGCGCGCGAAACCAGTCCTCGATACGGTCGTCGATCCAGCCATGGAAATACCAGAACACCGGGTTCACATGCGAGGAAAACGGGTCGCCGAGAAAATCGTTTTGCGCCGCATACCACCGAGCGGCGAAGTCCGCCGGATCACGGGCAAACGGCACCGGGGCGCCGTTGGACGGGTCCCGTGGCACTGAGGCCCAGCGCATGTGCAACCAATCGTGCAGACCCAGCTCTACCTCCGAACCAAACTGCCCCAGGGTGAGCTTGGCCAGATAGCGCGGGTCGCGATACTGCGATTCCCAGACCTGGAAATTACTGTGGTAGGTCTCAGTCGTCTTGATGTCACTGACCCACTGGGTGTAATCACTGTCACCACTGGCCAGCCAGGTTGGCGGCAGCGCAAAACCGTCATGGTTGTCGAAGTAGCGGGCAAAGCCCTGGCGATCACGCTCAAGCTCTGGCTGCGGCGCGGGGAAGCGCGGCCAGGACGGCAGATCCTGCATCGAGCGCGCCGTGCCCAGCATGTGCCGATGCATGAAAAAGAAGTCGATGCCTGAACCGTTGCGGTCTTTGCGCGGACCACGGGCATCTCGCTCCTGATCCCGCGGCCCGGGCTGCCAGCCAATACCGCGCAAGGCATCGCGCTTGTCTTCAGCGAGCTTGTGCCACTGATCGCGAGAGGCGTGCCAGAGCTGGTGGAACAGGCGATGCTCTGGCGCGATCAGCCAGGCCATCAATGCCTGATTCAAGCCAATACGCTCCCGAGCCTCGGGAAACAGTTGTTTGGTGGCAACAAAACGACTGTCCAGTTCGGGCAGCGCCAACGGTCGATCCAGACGCAGGATTTGCCCGCTGAGGGTGCCGCTGCCGGCATTGCCGAAATCTGCCCAGACCTCATCCAACGTCATTTTGAGCTCATAAGCCGGCACGCCACCAGGCGATTCGCGGTCTATCAGGCGCCAATACAATTCAGCGCCATTACCCGACACCAAATCACCCATCACCTGATAACGCGGCTCAGCATCGGCACGCAACCGTTCGCCAGTATCAAGATAACCACGCAACCCGCGCCCACGCGGGGCAATATCAAGAAACAACTCCAACCCCTCAAGCGGCAGGCCGTGGAGCCCGCCATCACCGCCTTCGAAACGCAGGCTCCAGACACCTCGCAGGGAATCGGCCAGGCGCTGGCCAGCCGTGTCGGCCAGATCAACCGTCGCTTCCTCCGGCGTGATCGGAAACTCTTCACGCGTCAACTCGCGATGGGCATAAAAGGCCGCAGGCACTGCGGCGCCCGTCAGCGCCAGGCCTGCGATGAACCCTCGTCGAGAAATCGTCATTTTCCTACCTGTGTTGTCCCGCCTGGTTTGCCCGGCCGGAATCAGCCATGAAGCAGGCTTTATCCAAGCTAGAACGTTTGTTGCCACGGGAAATTTACCGCCACGGGCGTGCCGCCTAAATTTCCCGTTCTATCGCTCGTTCTTCCCAGATAGCAAAGGCCCTTGCGCCTGCACTTCGACGGCGAACCGACTGAGATGGCAATGACAAAACCACGTTCAAGAAAGGCTCTTTACATTGGCCTGCCGCTGGCATTGGCCATTGGCGCCGGGGCAGGTTTTCTGGTCTGGGACCACTGGTTCAGGGGCAACGCCGGTTACCCGCTGGAGGTGATCAAGCAAGCCAATGAATTGCAGGATCGCTTGCTGTCCTTCGACAGTCACATCTCAGTGCCGCTGAATTTCGGCACCCACGGACACGAAGCCGACAAAGACGGCGACGGTCAGTTCGACCTGGTCAAGGCCAACCGAGGGCGCCTGTCCGGGGCCGCCCTGACTATCTTCGGCTGGCCCGAGATGTGGAACGGCGACAATGCCCCCCATCGCCCCACCGCAGGCTTTGTCGAAGAAGCGCGTAACCAGCAAGAGGTGCGCTACAAAATCATTTCCGGGATGGTCCGTGACTTCCCCAATCAGGTAGCCATTGCCTATACCCCGGACGACTTGCGACGCCTGCACGGCGAAGGCAAGTTCGCCATTTTTATCAGCATGCTCAATGCCTACCCTTTGGGTAACGACCTCAATCTGTTGGATATGTGGGCCGCACGCGGTATGCGCATGTTCGGCTTCAGTTACATCGGCAATAACAGTTGGGCCGACTCCTCACGCCCACTGCCGTTTTTCAACGATTCCCCCGATGCCCTCAACGGCCTCTCGGACATCGGCCAACAGGCTGTGCATCGGCTCAATGACTTGGGCGTCATCATCGACGTCTCGCAGATGTCGACCAAGGCCCTGGAACAAGTCGCGCAACTGAGCCGCACACCGATGGTGGCCTCGCACTCAGCGCCACAGGCCGCGGTGGATATCCCGCGCAACCTCAGCGACAAAGAGATGCAACTGATCAAGAACAGCGGCGGCGTGGTCCAGGTCGTTGGGTTCTCCCAATACCTGCGTCCACTGACCCAGGCCACCCAGGACAAGCTCAATAGCTTGCGCGCACGTTTCGACCTGCCGCCGTTGCCGAACCTGGCCATGGCGCTGATGCCGGGCGACCCGATCATCGCCGCCTGGCCTGAACAGAAGTTTGGCCAATACGCCAGCGGCCTGTATTCGATCCTTGAAGAAGAGCCCAAGGCCAGTCTCAAAGACTACGGCGACGCCATCGACTACACCGTACGCAAAATCGGTATCGACCACGTCGGCATTGCCTCTGACTTCAACGAAGGGGGCGGCGTCAAGGGCTGGGACAACGTGAGCGAGATTCGCAACGTGACCGCCGAACTGATTTCCCGTGGCTACTCCGAAGCCGATATCGCCAAGCTGTGGGGCGGCAACTTCCTGCGGGTCTGGGACCAGGTGCAAAAAGCCGCCCAGCCGGTGACCGACCGCTGATTACCTCCCCCTTTTGCTGACAAGTGAACCGAACACATGACTGATCGTCGTACGTTTCTCAAACAGGCCGGGATACTCGCCGCCGGCCTACCTCTGGGCACCGCTGTCCTGAATCAGCATGTATTGGCGAGCACTGCGACGCCCGTGCCCGAGGAAAAATGGGCGCAATTGCGCCAGTTGTTCACCCAAGACCCGGACTACATCCACTTTTCCAATTTCCTGGTCACCTCCCACCCCAAGCCCGTGCGCGATGCGATCGACCTGCACCGTGCACGAATCGACCGCAACCCCGGCCTGGCCATGGACTGGGACTTGCAGGAAGCCTGGAAACGCGAAGCCCAGGTGCGTGACTGGGCGGGCCGTTACCTGCAAGCCAAACCGGGGCAGATTGCCTTGACCGGCAGCACCACCGAAGGGCTGGCGATGATCTACGGCGGCATTCATGTGCGTCCGGACCAAGAGATTCTGACCACGGTTCACGAGCATTACTCCACCGAATTCACCCTCGACTACCGGGTGAAAAAGGAAGGCACCCAAGTACGCAAGATCAAGCTATTCAAGGACGCCCACCGGATTTCGGTGGATGAAGTGCTCAGTGCGATCAAAAGCAATATCCGCCCCAACACCCGGGTACTGGGCATGACCTGGGTGCAATCGGGCAGCGGCGTGAAACTGCCCATCGGCGAAATCGGCAAGCTGGTGGAAGAACTCAACCGCAGCCGCGACGAGAAAGACCGCATTCTCTACGTGGTCGACGGTGTACACGGCTTCGGCGTGGAAGACCTGAGTTTCCCGCAGATGCACTGCGACTTTTTCATCGCCGGCACCCATAAATGGATGTTCGGACCACGTGGCACCGGGATCATCTGTGCCCGCTCCGAAGAGCTCAAGGACGTGACCCCGACGGTGCCGACCTTCTCCGAAGACACCAATTTTGCCACCACCATGTCACCTGGCGGCTACCACGCCTTCGAACATCGCTGGGCCTTGAACGAAGCCTTCAAGTTGCACCTGCAACTGGGCAAAGCCGACGTGCAGACCCGTATCCATGGGCTCAACAGTTACTTGAAAGAGCGTCTGCTGGCCCATCCGCAGATCGAACTGGTGACGCCCACCAGCCCCGAACTTTCGGCAGGTTTCACCTTCTTCCGGGTCAAGGAACAAAGCAGTGACAAAGTGGCGGCCTACCTCATGGAAAACCGCGTGGTCAGCGACGCAGTACACCGTGACGCCGGCCCGGTGATCCGCACCGCACCGGGATTGCTGAATACCGAGAGCGAAGTCGATCGCTTCATGACCCTGCTTGGCAAAAAACTCTGATACCGCCCTTGAGCGCTGACCTTTCCTATCGAGACGACTTATGACTTGCACTCTCACCACCTCGACGCGTTCCCTCAAGCCCCTGGCAGCACTGGTCGCAGCCCTGTGCCTGCTGCCAGGCCTGGCCGCAGCAGCCACCACAGCGCAGCAGCCAGGCAAGGTTTTCAAAGACTGCAAGGACTGCCCGGAAATGGTCGTGTTGCCGGCAGGCACCTTCACCATGGGCACCCCGGACGATGAAATCGGCCACGAGCCTGACGAAAGCCCGCAGCACCCAGTGACCTTTGCCAAACCCTTCGCCATCAGCCGTTTCCAGGTACTGGCAGGTGAATTCAAGGCCTACCAGAATGAAACCGGCGCCCGCCTCAATGACTTCGATGTACGCCCCGGTCGCCGCTGCACCAATGGCAAGCCGAGCTACCCCCAGGAGTCACAGCAACCTGCGGTGTGCATGAACCTGGCCGAAGCCCAGGCTTATATTGCCTGGCTGTCGAACAAGACCGGCAAGCAGTACCGCCTGGTAAGCGAAGCCGTGCGCGAGTACGCCGCTCGTGGCGGCAACCCAGGCCCGTTTCCGTTCCCGTTCGATGAAGGCAAGAACTATCAGATCTCCAAACACGCCAACACTTACGGCCCGACCGATGGCTATACCTACACCAACCCAGCCAAGGCCTTCGCACCTAATGCCTTTGGTGTCTACAACATGCACGGCAACGTCTCCGAGTGGGTTGCCGACTGCTATCACCCAAACTACGTCGGCGCCCCTGCTGACGGCAGTGCCTGGGTCGAGAAGAGTTGTGAGCTGCAAAGCATTCGCGGCAACGACTACCTTGAAGCACCGGTCTTCTCGCGCTCCGGCAACCGCAACAACATGTACCCCAACGAGAGCGGCGACTGGTTGGGCTTTCGCGTAGAACGCGACCTCTGATCCTGCCACCGGACCGCGGCCTTTTGCGGTCCTTTAAATAAACCGCCAGGCCATTCGTTTTGGTTATTAGCGGCCCTATTTTCTTCTCCTGGCAGGAAACCTCCATGAACAAGCCAACACGCGGGGCAATCAAAGAATTGCTCGCTCTGCTCAAGCCCTTCCGCCTGATCGTCTGCGTCTCCATCGTGCTCGGCATGATCGGCGGCCTGAGCGTGACCGTGTTGCTAGCCACCATCAACAATGCCCTGCATGCCCCCGAAGGCCTGACCCAGACCGTCATCGCCGTGTTCGCCGGCCTATGCCTGCTGGCGCTGGCCAGTTCAATCCTCTCGGACATCGGTACTAACTATGTGGGCCAGCACATCATTGCCAGGCTGCGTAAAGAGCTGGGAGAAAAGGTCCTGTCGACCCCCATCGAGCAGATTGAGCGCTATCGCACTCACCGCTTGATTCCGGTACTGACCCATGACGTCGACACCATCAGCGACTTTGCCTTTGCCTTCGCCCCGCTGGCGATTTCCCTGACGGTGGTCCTGGGTTGCCTGGGTTACCTGGCGATGTTGTCGTGGCCGATGTTTGTGATGATTCTGGTCGCTATCGGCATCGGCAGCGTGGTCCAGTCGATTGCCCGGGCCCGTGGCATCAAGGGTTTCATCGCCGCACGCGAAGCCGAAGACGAACTGCAAAAACATTACAACGCGATTGCCGAAGGGGCCAAGGAACTGCGCATTCACCGACCCCGCCGCCAGCGTATGTTCACCTTGGGGATCCAGCGTACCGCCAACTCCATTCGCGACACGCAGATCAGCTCAATCAACACCTTTATCATCGCCAAGAGCTTCGGTTCGATGCTGTTCTTTGTGGTCATCGGGCTGGCCCTGACCCTGCAATCGCAATGGCCAAGCACCGATAAGACGGTCATGAGCGGCTTTGTCCTGGTCCTGCTGTACATGAAAGGCCCGCTGGAACACCTGATCGGCACCTTGCCGATCATCAGTCGCGCCCAGATCGCCTTCCGGCGCATCGCAGAACTGGGCGAACAGTTCTCGTCACCCGAGCCGCACTTGCTGCTCAGCGACAAGGGCGCCCCTGCTACACCCGTAAAGACTCTGGAGCTGAACAATGTCAGCTACACGTTCCCGGCCGCCGAAGGCAGCGCACCCTTCCGTCTTGGCCCGGTGAACCTGAAGATCAACCAGGGCGATATCACCTTTATCGTCGGTGAAAATGGTTGCGGGAAAACCACGCTGATCAAATTGCTGCTGGGGCTGTATGCCCCGCAACAGGGGGACATTACCCTCAATGGCGCCACGATTGATGCGGCCAACCGCGACGACTACCGTCAATTATTCACCACGATTTTTGCCGACTACTACCTGTTCGATGACATTGTCCAGGGCGACCAACACATCCCGGACGATGCCAACCGTTACCTGGAACGCCTGGAAATCGCGCATAAGGTCAGCGTGCGCGACGGCAACTTCACCACCACCGATCTTTCCACCGGCCAACGTAAACGCCTGGCGCTGGTCAACGCCTGGATGGAAGAGCGTCCGGTTCTGGTATTCGACGAATGGGCAGCCGATCAGGACCCGACCTTCCGCCGAATTTTCTACACCGAACTGCTGCCGGATCTCAAACGTCTGGGCAAGACGATCATCGTGATTTCCCATGATGACCGTTATTTCGATATCGCCGACCAACTGGTGCGCATGGAGAGCGGCCGGGTGATGACTCAGGCGCAACCCGCATGACAACGACCTGAAAAAGTTGTGCACGTCTTGCGATTTGCTTCACCCCAAACTTAAAAAAATAACTCTCTGCCCCTTACAGACTAGGTAAAAAAATGACAAGGCCCGCTCTTCGACAAATGAACCCGTATGTCAAAGCCATTGTGATGTCTCACGCCCTGAGCAAGCATTTCTCCCTCACCACCCTGAGCCTGGCCATGGCCATGGCGCTGCCCCTGGCGGCACATGCGCAGGAGCAGGCGGTGAACTTCAATATCCCGCAGCAACCACTGGCCAATGCCTTGCAGACATTCGGCCAGCAGTCGTCGGTACAGGTGCTGTACAGCCCGGATGATATTCAGGGGTTAAGCAGCACTCGCCTCAGCGGTACGTTCAGTGCGCAAGAGGGGCTGGCAAAGCTGTTGCAAAATACCGGCGTCAATTACAGCTTCCAGGGTAATGCCGTGAGCATTAGCCGCAAATCCGGGGATGCCCTGGAACTGGCTCCAACCAGTGTCGTGGGGCAAGCCGGCCTGGGCGTCAACACCGAAAACACCCGCTCCTACACCACCGGCGCGGTGACCATCGGCAAGAGCGAACGCAGCCTCAAAGAGATCCCGCAAACCGTTACGGTGCTAACTGCCCAACGCATCAAGGATCAAAACATCACCACCCTCAACGACGTCTACGGCCTCGTTCCAGGGGTGGTCACCTACGGTGCCCTCAACGGCGACAACCAACCGTACGCCCGTGGCTTCGAGATCGACAACTTCCAGATCAACGGCATTCCGATCCCGGCCGGCACCAGCACCGGTATCACCTCGCTGAACTGGTCAGACCTGATCTCCTATGAGCGCGTGGAAGTCCTCAAAGGCTCGGCCGGGCTGTTCCAGGGTGCGGGTTCGCCAGGAGGTGCGATCAACCTGGTGCGCAAGCGCGCCAGCAGCGACTTCAAGCTGAGCACCGTGACCCAGGCCGGGACCTGGGACAACTACCGCCAGGAAGTCGATGTTCAGGGCGCACTCAACGAAGAAAAAACCCTGCGTGGCCGTCTGGCAACCTCCTACAACACGCGTCGTTATTTCTATGACGGTGGCAAGAGCAAACGGGCATCGACCTACGGCGTACTGGAATTCGACCTCAACCCGGATACCTTGCTGAGCGCCGGCTTCACTTATCAGAATGCCGATAACCGCTCGACCATGGACTGGGGCCTGCCGGGCTACAAGGACGGTTCGAAGATCGACTTCAAACGCTCGACCAACCTCAGTTCGCCGTCGGACTATAACGACGTCGAGTCGACCCAGTACTTCTTCGAAGCCAAGCATCAGCTCAATGACGACTGGAAGGCCACCCTGGCCACCAACTACACCCGGTTCAACCTGGATGCCCTGTACAGCAACACCGGCGGCCAGATCGACCCGATCGACAATTCAGGCGCCTACAACTGGGCCGAGGGCCGTGGCGAAAACAACTACCAGTACAACACCGATCTGTTCCTCAACGGCAACTTCGACATGCTGGGCCATCGCAGCGAAGCGATTCTGGGCGCCAATATCTCCCACAGCAAGCGGGTCGCCGGGCGTTATGACGTTACCAACTACAATGGGGCCTACGACTTCATCCCGGATATTCTGAATTTCACGCCCCCCAAATATGCCCGCACCAACAAGTACCGCACCACCACCTCGACCCTGGACCAGCAAGGCCTGTACGGTTCCCTGCGGGTCAATGTGTTCGAGCCGCTGGACGTAATCGTCGGTGCGCGTGTCAGTTGGTTTGATTACAAGCAGGACCAGCGCAACGAACTGAACGGCCGGCACGTCAAGAGCGACATGCAGACCAACGCCAAGGTGGTGCCATTCTATGGCCTGGTCTATGCGCTGAACCCCAACTGGTCGACGTATGTCAGCTACGCGGAGATCTTCACCCCGCAACTTAACGTCGAAACCGTTGACGGCAGTGCCCTGACACCGCGCTCCGGTGATACCTACGAACTGGGCCTCAAAGGCGAGTTGTACGGCGGTACGCTGAACACCAACTTCGCCATCTTCCGCACCACCTACTCCGGCCTTGCCCAGCGCGATCCGAACCAGCCAACCACCTGCAATTGCTATGTGGCAGGGGGCAAAGTCCGCTCCCAAGGCTTTGAAGCCGAGATCACTGGCAGGGTCATGCCTGGCCTGGACCTGACCGCTGGCTACACCTACAACACCAGCGAGTACGTCAATAACCCGAATAACCCGGACCTGGAAGGCACCACATTCCAGACCTCCATGCCCGAACACATGCTGCGTACCTGGGCCAACTATCAGTTGCAAGGTGAGTACTCGAAGTGGCAGATCGGCGCAGGCACGACCATCCAAAGTGGTGTTTATGGCCGCCATGTGGGTGGCAACGTCGGCAAAGGGATCAAGAATGAGACGGGTGGCTATGCCATCTACAACGCACGCATTGGCTACGACGTAAACAAGAACGTCAATCTGTCGGTCAATATCGAAAACATCTTTGACCGCACGTATTACTCACAGACGGGCACCATCGAGAGCAACAGCTACTACGGCAACCCGCGCAACATGATGTTCACCATGCGCACCAACTTCTAAGCACTCACCCCGGACAGGCACCCTGCCTGTCCGGGTTTTCCCTTCCCGTTGCACACGTGTCACCCCGTGCAGGGCTGACTGTTCACGCCTTGGCCCAAGCACCGCGCGCCCAGCAGCGCCGACACCAGCACCACCGCCCCCGCCACCAGCGCCACCCAGAACCCGCTGGGAGCACCGAAGCGGTCGATCATCCAGCCAGAACTCGCCGCCCCCAGTGCCACGCCGATACTCAAGCCGGTGATCAGCCACGTCATGCCTTCGGTCAGGCGACTGGCCGGCACGACTTTTTCCACCAGGGCCATGGACACAATCAGTGTTGGGGCAAAGAACAGCCCGGAGACGAATATCGCCAGCGACAACCCGAGAATATCCACCACCCACAACAACGGCAGCGTGGTCAGGGCCGTGGCCAGGCCGCAGAACAGGAACTGGCGGTGCAATGGCATCGTCAACCGCAGGGCACCGAAGGCCAACCCGGCCAGGCACGAGCCAATGGCATACACCGACAGCACGATACTGGCGGCAGCCGGCTGGCCCTGGTGCTCGGCAAACGCCACGCTGACGACGTCCACCACGCCAACGATAGTCCCCATGGCCATTAACAGCAGCATCAGCACCAACACTTTGGGTGAGGCGATCAACCAGCGCCCCTGAGGGCCATGATGCGCATGGACCGGTGGTTCGGTCTGTTTTTGCAGGACAAAGGTGCCGACCCCTGCCGCCAACAGGATCGCCCCCACCAGCGGACCCGCCTCGGGAAACAGCAGCACGCTCAACCCCACCGACAACGGCGGCCCGAGGATAAAGCACACTTCATCGAGCACCGACTCCAGGGCAAACGCGGTTTGCAGCTTCGGCTGGCCACGGTACAACTCGCTCCAGCGCGCCCGCACCATGGCCGACATACTGGGCATGCAGCCGGCCATGGCGGCGAACACAAACAGCGTCCAGTCCGGCGCCTGCAGACGGGTGCAGAGCAACAGCAACAGCAACGCTCCACCACCTAATGCGGCGGCCAATGGCAACACTCGGCCCTGGCCATAACGGTCTACCAGCCGCGACACCTGGGGTGCGCAAAACGCCGTGGCCAAGGCAAAAGTCGCCGCCACTGCTCCGGCCAAGCCATAGCCGCCACGGACCTGGGACAACATGGTGATCACGCCGATCCCGGTCATGGAAATCGGCATACGCGCGAGCATGCCGGCCGCTACAAATGCCTTCGAACCTGGCGCCTGGAACAGCTCGGCGTAGGGGTTTGCCATGGTGCGTGACCTCTTGCTGGGAGCCCTGGAGCTTGCTATTCGATGCAATCCGGGCAAAAGATATACGATGCGTATGTGACAAATCATGAGTAACATACGCAGCGTATGTCAACCACTCACCCGCAGATAACGAGCGTTTCCCATGAGCCGAGCCCGCGCCGAGATGATCGAAGAAACCCGCGCCCGCCTGCTTGCCAGTGCCCGCCAGGCCTTTGCTACCCAAGGTTATGCCAATACGTCGATGGATGATTTCACCGCCCGCGCCGGCCTCACCCGAGGTGCGTTGTACCATCACTTTGGCGACAAAAAAGGCTTATTGGCCGCCGTGGTCGCGCAACTCGACCGCGAAATGGATGAGCGCCTGCAACAGATCAGTGACCAGGCCGACAACCCCTGGGACGGTTTTTGCGAGCGCTGCCGTGCCTATCTGCGTATGGCCCAGGACCCCGAGATCCAGCGCATTGTGCTGCAAGATACACCGGCGGTACTGGGCGAAAATGTGGGCGCCCAGCAGCAATGCATCGAATCACTGCGCGACCTGCTGGAGGGGTTGATGCAAGCCGGGGTGATCGAACAGGCTCCCAGCCTGGCGCTGGCGCGGTTGATCAATGGCAGCCTGGTGGATACGGCGCAATGGATTGCCCACGATGCACAGCCGGATGAGCGCCTGGAGCAGGCGCTGCAAGGTCTGGATTTGCTGCTGCGGGGCTTGCAACCACGGCGCTAGGTACGCCGCAACAACAGCGCTGCCACCGCACACAACGTCAACGCCACACACGCCAGGTAGAATGCATCGCTGTAAGCCATCAAGAAAGCCTGGTGCCGCACCCCCAGGTCCAGCAACCCCAGCACTTGCTGGTGCTCCGGCCATTGCTCCTGCAGCAAACCACCGCCCGGCAAGCGTTGCTGCAAGGCCGGTTCGAAAATGCTCAGCGACTCACCGATCCGCGCCGAATGCACCTGCTCGCGCACCACCACCAGCTGTGCCAGCAAAGCCGTGCCGACCGCACCGCCCAGGTTGCGCAACATCGAGAACACCGCCGAGGCCGAGCCCGACTCGGCCTTGGCCAACCCATGGACCGCCAGCACCGACAGCGCGACCATGATCAGCGGCTGGCCAATACCTCGCACCACAATCGAAGGAATGATCACGTTACTGGCGCTGTCTGCCGACAGGTGTGCGCCCATCCAACAGCCCAACGCCATGATCGCAAAACCCGAGGCGACCAGGACCTTGGCGCTCAACCACTTCATCAGCCGTGGCAGAAACGGCGCCAACACCAGTTGCACCAGGCCATAGGCAATCAGGCTGACGCCAATTTCGCTGGCGTTATAGCCCTGCATCTGGGACAGGTAGTTGGGTACCAGAAACACCAGGCCATAGGTGCTGGCGCCGAAGATAAACATCGCCACGCTGGCCACGCCAAAGTTGTAGTGCGCCAATAGCCGCAAGTTGATGAAGCTTTTGCTCCCCCACAATTGGCGGCCGATAAACCCTGCCAGCCCGACCATCGCCACCAGGCTCATCCACACAATAAAAGACGAACCGAACCAATCCTTGCGTCCGCCCTCCTCCAGCACAATCTGCAACGCCCCCAGCCCCAGCACCATGCACGCGATGCCCAGCCAGTCACCCCGGCGCAACAGCCCAAGGTTCATCGGCTGGCGATCGATGGACCAGGCCACGGCCGCCAACAGCGCGATGCCGGGGAACAGTTGCAGGTAGAAGATCCAGCGCCACGAATAGACATCGGTCAGCCAACCGCCAATGGAGGGCCCTGCGGCCTGGGCCACACTGTTGGCCAGGCTGAACAGCGCCATGCCCAACGGGATCTTGCTGGCCGGCAGTTCGGTGATGATCAACTGGAATGACAACGGAATCAGCACCGCCCCGGCCGCGCCCTGGACCACCCGGATGATGATCATCACCGGCAGGTTCGGCGCCATCGAGCATGCCACCGAGGCCACCAGAAATACCCCGGAACCCCACAGCATCACCCGCCGCAAGGAAAACACCTGCACCAGCCACGCGGTGAGCGGGATCATGATGATTTCCGCCACCAGATAGGCCGTGGAAATCCACGAGCCCTCTTCGAAGGTGGCCCCCAGCGCACCTTCGATTTCCGGCAGTGCGGCGCTGGTGACATGCACGTTCATCCCAGCCATGAAGCAGCCGAACAAGCCACCGATCACCGCAACCCAGGCGCGAAACGAGACCGTCGAAGTGCGCGCATCAACCGCCATGGGAACTGTCCTGCTGGCTGACCGGACGGGTATCCACCGTGGCAATCACTGACATCCCCGGCAAGATTGCGGGAGCATTCGCCTCGTCCGCGACCAGGCGGATCTTCACCGCAAAACGCTGCACGATCTTGGTGAAGTTGCCGGTGGCGTTGTCCGGCGGCAACAGGGCGAACACCGAGCCAGAACCGGGAGCGATACTTTCTACCCGACCACGCCAGCGCTGGCCGGCAAAACTGTCTACCGCGATATCCACCGATTGCCCCGGCGCCATATGTTGCAACTGGGTTTCCTTGTAGTGGGCAATCACATAGGCCTGCTCCACCGGCACCACCGCCAGCAACGGCAGGCCTGGCATCACATACTGCTGGCGACGGACCTTGCGCTGGCCCACAACCCCGTCGAACGGCGCGCGAATCGCCGTGTCATTCAAGGCATTGCGGGCCAGGGCCAGATTGGCCTGGGCCTCGCCCACCCGGGCCTGGGATTCGGCGATCTGCGCCTGCACCTGTTGGCGACGCGCCTGCAACACCTGGCACTGGGCCTGCTGCCGGGCCACTTGGGCCCGGGCTTCGGTCACCGCTGCCCGTGCCTTGGTCTGGCTGGCGCTGGCGGTTTCCAGGCGCTGGCGGGTGGAGATCTGTTGGCCCACCAGATCGCGGTAGCGCAGATAGTCCAGGCGGGCACGCTGGGCTTCGGCCTCGCTGCTGTGCAAGGCCGCCTCGGCCTGGACGATGCGTTGCTGCTGCTCGCCCAGCCTCGCATCAAGAGTGTGCAGGCTGGACTGACGTGCCGTCGCGGCTGCCCGGGCTTGCTGCAACCGGGCCTGAGTGCTGCGCAACTGTTCGATAAAGTCCCGCTCATCCAGACGCACCAGCACATCCCCGGCCTTGACTGGCTGGTTATCTTCCACCAGCACCTGGGCCACGTAGCCGGCGATGCGCGGGCTGACCGCCACCCAATCGGCGCGCACGTAGGCATCGTCGGTCTCTTCAAGGAACCGCCCCCACTGCCACCAATATCCGGCAAACAGCCCCACTCCCAGCAGCGTCACCAGTGATGCGCCCGTCAGCAGTACGCGGCGATGGCGTTGCATCAAGCCGGGAGTGGATTGCAGGATCGCGGGTTCAACAGCCTGGTTCATGGTGTGGCTCCAAGGACAGCAAGGGGTAAGGGTTGAGGTGAGTCGTCACGTTGCCAGCCGCCACCGAGCGCCTGGAACAGATCGATCTGGCGGTTGATCAAGCGCAAGTCAGCCTGGGCCAGGGTGGCCTGGAGGTTGACCAGGCTGCGCTCGCTGTCGAGCAGTTGCAGGGCATCGAGGGCACCGGCCCGATAGCTGCGGGTGGCCAGCTCGAACGCCTGCTGGCTGTTGCCCAGCGCGGCTTGCAGGGCCTGGCTTCGCTGCTGTTCGCCCTGGTACAGCGCCAGGGCTTGCTCGACCTGTTTCAAGGCGCTGAGTACCGTGCCGTCGAAACGCGCCTGGGCCTCGCGCATCTGGGCCCGGCGCTGACCCACCTGGGCCTGGGCAACGCCGCGATGAGGAAAGCGCCAGGACAGTAGCGGCCCCACGGAATACACCAGCGCCTCACTGTCCCCCAACTGGCCCAGGCTGCTTGCGGAAGACTCCAGCGCGACGCCGAACGTCACCCGTGGATACAGGTCGGCGCGTGCGACGCCAATGGCCAGCGTGGCCGCTTGCAGTTGACGTTCGGCACGACGGATATCGGCACGCCGCTGCACCAGCGCCCAGCCATCGCCCACAGGCAGCGGCGCCTGCAATTGCGGGCGTCGGGCACAGGTTTGCCGGGCCAGATCCAGCGGTGGCACACCACTGAGCACCGCCAGTTCATACACTGCCGCCTGATGGCGGGCGTTCAATATGGGCAACGGCGCACGGGCTTCCTCCAGCAGGCCATTGAGCCGCGCCAGGTCCAGCGCCGTCGCCGCCCCAGCCTTCTGCAGTTGGCGCGTGACATCGACACTGCGCTCCAACACCTGCACCGAATGACCCTGCACCTGGCTGCTGAAGGCATAAACACAGGCCTGGCCATAGGCCCGTGTGGTCTGCGCGGCCACCGTCACCCGCCATTCATCTTCCAGCGCCCGCGCCGCATCTGTATTGGCACGGGCAGCAGCCAGGCGATAACGCACCGCCCCCCACAGGTCCAGGGTGTAACTCAGGGATAATCCGGGCACATGGCTCCATTGGTCATCGGCGTGTTCACCCGTTGCCTGGGCCAGGGTCTGGTCATCTCGACTGCGGCCATAGCCCACGCCGTAGGTCAGCAAGGTCGAGGGTTGGCGCTCGCTGTCGACCTGCTCCAGGCGCGCCAGCAACGCGTCGACATGGGCGCTGGCGGCTTCAAGGTCTTTGTTGTGGATCAGGGCCTGCGCTACCAGCCGGTCCAATTGCGGGTCACGGTAAAGCTGCCACCAGCGCGCGGGCAGTGGCGGGTTTGCAGACCCGCCGGACAATTGCGGCGCTGCCTGGGCCGCCAACTGCGCTGCTGGCTCGCTGGGCAGGCCGCTACATCCGGCCAGCGCGCCCAGCAGAAGCAGGGTCAGGGCTACCGGGAGTCGATTACCAGTGGAGGGATGAACGACAAGGCTGGGCATCACAAAGCTCGCTGAAGAATGAGCTTTGCAGATTAGGCACCCGCCCTGGCGGATTCGCCCGCGCCAGGGCCATGTATCGTCGCCAAATGGACAATTGGGTTACATGAAGCAACATCAGGCCCCAGGGCGGAAATGACTCGGCGGATACCCCAGCGAACGGCGGAACATGGCGCTGAACGCACTCGGGCTCTGATAACCATGTTCCAGTGCGACCTCCAGAATCGAGGCGCCCTGGGCCAGCAACTTCAGACTCAGGGCCAGGCGCGCGCGTTTACGCCATTCGCCAAAGCTCATGCCCAGTTCCCGCTGGAAAATCCGGCTCAGGGTGCGCGCACTCATGTTCAGGGTGTCGGCCCAGGACTCCAGGCTGCTGTCATCGGATGGGTTGCGGATAAACCGCGTACACAGCCTGGCCAGCCGTGCGTCGCCGGGCACCGGTACATGCATGGCCACCACCGGCGCGGCCAGCAGTTCCATGCGGATCAGTTCCACCATTGCCGGCAGGCGTGGGTTGTTGAGCTGACCGGCGATCAGCGTGGCAGCCACGATCAGTTCCCGCAGCAGCGCTGAAACCTCAATCACCTGGCAGGTGCGACCCAGGCTCGGCTCCACCTCGGGCATGAGGAACAAGGTGCGCATATGCACCTCGCCAGCCATGCGAATTTCATGGGGCGTGCCGGCGGGCACCCACAACGCATGCCCGGACGGCACCAGCCAACTGCCTTGGGCCGTGCTGACCACCATCACCCCGGAAACACCGTGGATCAATTGCGCCTGGGCATGACAATGAGGATGGACCACTTCGTCGTTGCGGTAGTTGTCGGCATAAGCCTCAAGCCAAGGCCGGTGCACAGTTGTCATGGGCAGCGTCTCACGTCATCAAGCCTGTGATTCTAACCAAAAGCCCCCTGGCAAAAACGATAGATATAGACAGCCATCGTCGCGTTCCAGACAAGCCACTGAACGTGTGCCCTGCGCCGTCAGTCAGCTCAATGGACTCCTGAAAGAAAGGCTGGGCAGACCATGCGCATCTCGTTGGAACAACAAAACGAAACTCAAAGCGCCATCGATACCCATGGCATCATCGGCGACATGCGCAGTGCGGCACTGGTCAACGACCTGGGCAGCATCGATTTTTTCTGCTGGCCGGAATTTGACAGCTCCCACCTTTGATCTTCATTCAGACTGAAATCCCGGATCCGCCGCCAATCCCTTGTGGGAGCTGTCGAGCTTTAGCGAGGCTGCGATGGCGGCGGCACAGGCCAGCAGATGTCGCCTAATCCACCGCTATCGCAGCCTCGCCGAGGCTCGACAGCTCCCACCTTTGATCTTCATCCAGACTGAAATCCCG
>NZ_AOHN01000064.1:0-1182 GCF_000510915.2 Pseudomonas sp. FH4
AAGACATGCTGTCGGACGAGGAACCGCTGACGGCCGTCGGCCGGCGAATCACCCTTCTCCTGGACAAAGCCAGCAGCCTGACCAAAGACGAGCTGAACGAGCTGGACCGACTGACCACCGTTCGCGAGCGGTTGTTGAAGCAGGCGGTGAAACCGGCGCCGGCACCGGCCGGGGAATCTACCGGCGAACCCCAAGAACGCCGCCAGGGTGCGCGTGGGGAACGTTCGGGCCGTGGGGATAGCAGCGGGAAGAAGCGCGAAAAGAAGGCCAAGAACGACATCAGCGGGCTGACCGAAGTCGACTTCCTGGATAAGTTCATCAGCAAGATGTATCGCTATCAGCAGGAACTGTTCGCGGCCAAGCAAAACCCGCTGACGTGCCGGATCCGCAACATCCTGAAAAGCCGCCAGGTGGGCCTCACCTACTACTTCGCCGGCGAAGCGTTCATGGATGCCGTGCTAACCGGCGACAACCAGGTGTTCCTGTCGGCCAGCCGCTCACAGTCGGAAATTTTCCGCAGCTACATCATCCAGTTTGCCAAGCAGTGGTTTGACATTGAGCTGACCGGCAACCCGATCACACTCAGCAACGGCGCCGAGCTGCGCTTTCTCAGCACTAACAGCAGCACCGCCCAGGGCTACCATGGCCACGTCTACGTCGATGAGTATTTCTGGATACGTGACTTCGACAAACTCAGCACCGTGGCCAGCGCCATGGGCACCCACAAAAAGTGGCGAAAAACCTACTTCTCGACGCCCAGCGCTGTGTCGCACCAGGCGTACCCATTCTGGTCCGGTGAGGAGTTTCGCAACAGCAAACGCGGCAAGAAAGCTGGCGGCGTCTGGCCCACTGAAGCGTCTTACACCCAGGGCGCACTGTGCCCGGACGGGCAATGGCGCAAGACCATCACCCTGGACGATGCCATCGCCGGCGGCTGCGATCTGTTCGACCTGGAACAGCTGCAGCTGGAGTACGACGAAGACAAATTCCAGCAGCTGTTCTACTGCAAGTTCATCGACAGCAGCCAGAGCGCGTTCGGGCTCAAGGATCTGGAGCGCTGCTATTCCGACCTGTCGTTGTGGGAAGACTACGACCCCGAACTGGATCGGCCGTTCGGCAACAGCCCGGTATGGCTTGGCTACGATCCGAGCCGCACCCGCGACGACGCCACCTGTGTGGTGG